>NZ_JAAALM010000230.1 GCF_009906395.1 Kineococcus indalonis | reverse complement strand
CACGTGGTCCTGGCCGGGGACCCAGTCCGGGAAGGCGTAGTCGTCCAGGGAGACCTCGGCCCCGCCGGCGCGGGCGGTCTCCACGGCGGCGTCCCGGTCGGCGTTGGAGGCGTCGTTCAGGGCGCGCAGCGCGGCGCGCAGGTCGGTGACGTCGCCGCCGAGGTAGCCCTGCACGATGTCGCCCAGGTGCGGGCTGACGGGCTTCTGGGCGGACTGCACCGCGCTGATCGCCGGGTTGCGCACGATCGGCTCCGGGGCCCGCTTCACGGTGTCGGCGAACCAGCGGACGAGCTGCTTGTACGGCTCGATGACGTCGGCGGACTCCACCACGGCCAGGTCGAACGGCGGCTGGTCCATGCCGCTGGCCAGGCCCTTCTGGTACTCCGTGCTCGTCATGGACTCCACGACCGCGATCGCCTGCTCGGGGTGCGCGGAGGTGCCGGCCACGAAGAACTGCGCGGCGGGCGTGCCGCGGTAGGTGGTCGCCGGGGCGCCGTCGGGGGTGAGGATCGGCCCGACGCCCATCGTCTCGACGAACTCCGGGACGACGTTCTTGGCACCGCCGGCGCACCAGGGGCCGTCGGGGAAGTACGCCGCCACCCCCGAGGCCCACCGGGTGCGGGCGTCGGCGACGGTGAGGCTGCCGCTGCCGGGCAGGATGAGCCCGGAGCCGTTGAGCTCCTTCCAGAACTCGATGGCGTTCACGTAGGTGTCGTCGTCGTAGGCGAACTCGCCGGTGGCGTACTTCGTGCCCTGGAAGCCGGGGAAGCCGGCGGCCTGGGCGAGGTCGTCGATCTGCTCGCGCATGCGCGCCACCCCGCCCAGGGCCAGGACCATGGGCGCAGCGTCCCCGCCGGCGGCCTTGACCCTCTGCAGGTTCGCCCGGAAGTCGTCGTAGGAGGCCGGCGGGTCGTCGGGGTCCAGGCCGGCCGCGGCGACGAGGTCGACGTTGAACCAGTGCGCCGCGGCGTACTGCTGGTAGCTGAACAGCGGCAGCCCGTACAGCTTGCCGTCGATGGTGGTGATGCCCTCGGTGTAGGCGCCCTCGGGCAGCGTCGCCCTCGCCTCCTCGGACAGGGTGATCTCGTGCAGCCAGCCCTCGGCGACGAGCGCCGGCAGGGGCAGGCCGACGATGTTGCTGTAGACGTCGGGCAGCTGCTTGCTCTGGTTGGCCAGCTGCAGCGCCTCGGTGGAGCGGGTGACGTCGTTGTAGGTGTACTCGACCTGCACGCCCAGGGCCTGGGCCTGCTTGACGGCCCAGTCCGCGTGGAACTTCTGCAGGGCGCTGAAGTGGTCCCACCAGCGCAGCGAGACGGGGGCTCCGGGGCCCGCGCTGCCGCCGCTGCCCCCGCCGCAGGCGGCCAGGAGCGCGGTTCCGGCGAGGGCGCCACCGCCGGCGAGCAGGGTGCGGCGGGAGGTGTGGGGCATGACGTTTCTCCTCATCGAGAGTGGTCGTGCGGGTGGTGGCGTGCGGGTGGTGCCGGGCGGTCAGGACTTGACGGCTCCGGCGATGCCTTCGACGAAGTAGCGCTGGAGGAAGAGGAAGAGCGCGACGATGGGCAGGATGGAGATGACGCCGGCGGCGGCCATGCCGGACCAGTCGGTGGCGTTCTCCCCGACGAAGGCCTGCATGCCCACCGAGAGGGTGCGCAGGTCCGGGTCGCTGAAGGAGAACACCAGCGGCAGGAAGAACGCGTTCCAGGTGGCCAGGAAGGTCAGCAGGGCGACGGTCGCGGTGACCGGCATCGACAGCGGCAGCATGATCTGGGAGAAGACCCGTAGGAAGCCGGCCCCGTCGACGGTGGCGGCCTCCTCCAGCTCCTTGGGCAGCTGCCGGAAGTACCCCGCGTAGATGAGGATGGCGGACACGTTCGCCGCGCCCGAGAGCGCCAGCACCATGCCGGTGAGGGAGTTCAGCAGGCCCAGCTCCATCGACAGCTTGACGATGGGGATGATCGTGTACCCGGTGGGGACGAACAGCGTGGCCACCAGGACGCCGACGACGACGCGCTGGCCGCGGAAGCGGAAGCGGCCCAGCACGTAACCGGCCAGCGCGCAGCGCACCACCACGATGACCACGGTGGACACCGTGAGCAGGACCGTGTTGACCATGTAGCGGCCGAAGTTCGCGTCGGTCCACGCCCGGGAGTAGTTCTCCCACGCGAACTCCTCGGGCACGATGCCCAGCCCGGCGGTGAAGACCTCCAGGGAGCTCTTCAGCGAGGCGGAGACCATCCACACGAACGGGTAGACCCAGACCACCGCCAGGGCGGCCAGCAGCAGGACCACCCCCCACCACGGGGCCCGTCGGGCCAGGCGCCGGGCGAGCGGGAGCCGTGCCGCGGAGGTGGGCGCGGAGGTGGGCGCGGCGGCGCTCACGAGAGGGCCTTGCGGCCGCGGCGGGCCACCACCAGCGCCCAGGCCTGCAGCGCGCCGACCGCCATGACGAACAGGCCGAAGAGGACGGCGGCGGCGGAGGCGAACCCGAGCTGCGGGATGGAGGCGCTGAACGCCCAGCGGTAGATGTAGATCTCGATGATCTCGGTGGAGAAGAACGGGCCGCCGCCGGTCATGGTCTGCATGAGGTCGAAGGCGTGGAAGGTGTCCTCCACGGTCAGGACGGTGATGATGAGCAGGAACGGCACCAGCAGCGGCAGGGTGACGTAGCGGAAGATGCCGAACGAGCCGGCCCCGTCGATGCGGGCGGCCTCGTACAGCTCGGTGGGCACCGTCTGCAGCGCGGCCAGCCAGTACACCATCGTGATGCCGAAGAACTTCCACACGTAGACGGCGGCCGCGGTGACCAGGGCGGTGCCGGAGTCGCCCAGGAAGTCGATGCCCACGTCCGCGCCGAAGGCCTTGAGGAACGCGGTGAACGGGCCGCTGGCGGGGTCGAAGACGAACTGCATCACGACGCCCACGATGGCGGTCGTCGTGACGACGGGCAGGAAGTACACGGTGCGGAAGAGGTTGCGCAGCGGCAGCCTCGGGGAGTTGAGCACCATCGCCAGCAGCAGGCTGAGCAGGATGCGCGCCGGCGCCACCAGCAGCGTGAAGACCAGGGTGATCTTCACCGACGCCCAGAAGGCGGGGTCGGCCAGCACGGCCCGGTAGTTGGAGATCCCGACGAAGCGCTGGCCGGAGGAGAAGCCGTTCCACTCCACCAGCGAGTACCAGTAGCTGGCGACGATGGGGTACAGCGTGTAGAGCCCGTACAGGACGATCGTGGGGGTGAGGAACGCCCAGACCCACAGGGTCTGGCGCCGGGTGTCCACGCCGCGGCGGCGCGCGGCCCGGGGGGCCGCGACGGGCGCGGCCGAGGGTGCCCCCGCAGCGGGGGCCGGGGTGATCGTTCTCGCCATCGAGCTGACCTCCCTACCGGATCTGGCTGAGCGAGAAGGTGGCGGGGTCGCCGCCGGTGCGGTGGCCGCGCTCCAGGGCGCTGACGGCGGCGACCTCGGCGTCGGTGAGGGCCAGGGCGCCGGCCGCCAGGTTCTCCCGCAGCCGCTCGCGGCGCGAGGACTTGGGGATGACGACGTGGCCCAGGTGCAGGTGCCAGGCCAGCACGACCTGCGCGGGCGTCGCACCGTGCGCCCGGGCGATGGCGGTGACGGCCGGGTCGGCGAGGTCGGCGCCCTGCCCGAGCGGGGAGTACGCCTGCACGACCATGCCGCGCTCGCGGCAGGTGCGCACCAGGTCGCGCTGCTGGAACGTCGGGTGCAGCTCGACCTGGTTGACCGCGGGGGCCGGCCCGCCGAGGGCGGCGAGGGTGTCCAGGTGCTCGACGAGGAAGTTGGAGACCCCCACCGCGCGCACCCGGCCCTGCGCGTGCAGGCGCTGCAGCGCGCGCCAGCTGTCCGCGTAGCGGCCCGCGGCGGGGTTGGGCCAGTGCACCAGGTACAGGTCCAGGGCCTCCACGCCGAGGCGGGCGCAGCTGTCGTCGTAGGCGCGCAGCGCCTGGTCGTGGCCCTGGTCGCCGTTGCGCAGCTTGGAGGTGACGAAGACCTCCTCGCGCGCCAGGCCGGAGGCGCGCAGCGCCGCCCCGACGCCGCTCTCGTTGACGTAGGCGGCGGCGGTGTCCACGTGCCGGTAGCCGATCTCCAGGGCGTCCTCCACGACGCGCTGGGCGTCCCCGGGGGGCACCTGGAAGACGCCGAGGCCGAGCTGCGGGACGGCGACGCCGTCGGTGAGGCGCACGGCGTGCAGCTGGCGCTGCGCGCCGGGGGGTTCCGGGGCGCTCACCTGGGCTCCAGGACGAGCATCGAGACCGACGGCAGCGGCAGGTGCACGGTGGTGGTGAGGACGCCGCCGTCGGCGCTGACCTCGCGCGCGGGTTCGAGCTCCTCCAGGCCCTGGCGGGCCTTGACGGCGGCGAGCTGCTCCTCGGTGGGGTCCTGCGGGCTGCCCAGCGCCTGCCAGGCGGTGTGGGAGTTGCTGTGCTCGGCGTCGATGCGGTGGTGGCTCAGGGAGTACGCGGCGCGGTCCAGGCCCTCGACGCGCACCTCGGCGGGCACGGGGCCGTCGTCGGTGCGGTGCTGGTCGTCGGTGTGCCGCCACACGAGCACGGTGACGCGGCCGGCGGCGTCGGTGGAGGCCAGGACGTCGACCTCCTCGCGCATGCTGCGCCCGTCGCCGGCGTCGAGGTCCTCGGCCGGGCTGGCGGCGCTGGAGGTGGCGGTGAGGCGGCGCCCGCCGAGGCGGGCGAGCATCCGGTAGGCGTTGAGCAGCGGCTTCTCGATCCCGCCGGCGGTGAGGAAGGCGCGGGTCCCCTCGAAGAACCGCTCGCCCTCGAAGTAGAAGCTCCAGGAGGTGGCCTGCTCGACGCGGACGGTCTCGGTCTCGTTGAGGTCGAGGATCTTCTTGAAGAGCTTGACCTGGAAGACCGGGTAGTACTCGGTGTTCTGGAACCGGAAGTTGGCGTTGTCGTAGACGCTGTAGTGCGCCGGGACGCCGGCGTCGCACTCGTCGACGATCGCGGGCAGCGCGTGGTACTGCGGGAACTCGGCGACGACGCGCTGCATGCGGCGGATCTCGTGGAGCATCTTGTGCGCGGAGGGGTTCTGCTGCTCGGGCGCCGGCCCGCCGGTGGGGCCGTACACGCGCCAGGGGGTGAACGCCGAGCCCTTGGTGTGGAAGGAGACGAAGTCCAGCGGCACGTCGTCGCGGGAGGTGTGGGTGAGGAAGGTCCGCAGGAACTCCACTCCCCCGCCGGTGACGGCCGGTCCGCCGACCTTCGCGTCGGGCAGGACGCTGCGCACGGCCTCGGCGGTGACGGTGTACAGCTCGCAGAACTGCTGCGGGGTGCCCTTCCAGTAGAAGATGTCCGGTTCGTTCCACAGCTCCCACAGCCACTCGCGCACCTCCTGCGCGCCGTAGCGCTCCAGGCAGTGCCGGGCGTGGGCGGCGACCAGGCCGCGCCACTTCTCGTAGTCCTCGGGCGGGTAGGCCCAGGCCCCGGCCTCGTAGCTGCTGTAGACGGTGGGGCTGGGGACGACCTGCAGCTCGGCGGCCTCCGGGGGCAGCAGGTCGCGCGGGGTGAAGGCGAGCTCGACGAGGACGTGGTGGCCGGCCTGCACGATCGCGTCGTAGGTCTGGTCGACGGTGGTGAAGTCGTAGTGCGGGTTTCCCTCGGCGTCCTCGTGGTAGACGTTGCCGTTGCCCCAGTGCGGGATCCCGAACCCGGTGCCCGAGCAGAACACGTAGTGCGGGCGCACCAGGAACGGGCGCGGGGACAGCTCCCCGAAGGTCCGCAGCAGCCTGCGGCCGGTGGGGGTGTAGGTCCAGTTGATCTCGTCGTACCCGATGCTCTCCCAGATCCGGGTGAGCGGGCCGCGGTCGCTGGCGGCGTCGACGACGACGGTGGCGCGCTCCACGTGCGCGGCGGTGGGGTCGCTGGGCGCGGAGCGCGGGAAGTGGTTGCTGTCGGAGGACAGGCCGGGGTTGTGAGCAGTGCTGGTGCTCATGGTTCGCCTTCCGGGCGCGGGGGCGTCGCGGCAGCGCGCGGGTGCTGCGGCAGCGCGACGGTGCGGGTGGGGAG
>NZ_JAAALM010000022.1 GCF_009906395.1 Kineococcus indalonis | reverse complement strand
GCACCAGCACCGTGGACCTGCTGGACCCGGGCCGCTACGTGGGCGTGGCGCACCTGGTCCTCACCGGCCTGGTGTGGCGGCGCGGGCCGGGCGACAGCGAGCGGTTCGTGGCCGCCGTCGCCGAGGCCGGGGCCAGCGCCCTGGCCGTCGGGGAGGGCCTGCTGGGCGAGGTGCCCGAGGACGTCGTCACCGCCGCGCGCCGGCACGGGCTGCCGCTGTTCGCGGTGCCCGCCGACCTGCCCTTCCACGAGGTCAGCGCCCGCACCACCGCCCGCACCACCGCCCGCGGCGCCGCGCCCGGGCAGCAGGTCGTGCACCCGCACACGCACCCCCACCGTCTGAAGAAGGGCCAGCGCCCGTGGACCTGAATACGATCGAGGCCATCATCGCGGTCCGGGACCGCGCCGCGCTGGCCGCCGCCCACCCCGGCGCGCCGGGCACCGCGGTGCTGGCCGGGGGCACGTGGCTGTTCTCCTGCGAGCAGCCGCACCTGCGCACCCTGGTGGACCTGACGGCGCTGGGCTGGGAGCCGTGGAGCGCCACGGCGGCCGGGCTCCGCCTGGCGGCCACGTGCCCGGTGGCGGAGGTGGGCGCGCTGCCGGCGCGGCCGGGCTGGGCGGCGCACCCGCTGCTGCGGCAGTGCGTGCGCGCGCTGCTGGCCCCGCCCACGGTGCGCTCGGCGGCCACCGTGGGCGGCAACGTGTGCCTGGCGCTGCCGGCGGGGGCGCTGACCTCGCTGGCGGTGGCGCTGGACGGCACCGCCGAGCTGTGGGGCGCGGACGGCTCCACGCGGCACCTGCCGGTGGCCGACCTCGTCCTCGGCGACCGGCGCACGGCGCTGCGCCCGGGGGAGGTGCTGCGCGCGGTGGACCTGCCCGAGCGGGCCCTGCGCGCGCGCACCGCGTTCCGGCGCACCTCGCTGCACCGGCTGGGCCGCTCGGCGTCGCTGGTGACCGGCCGCCTGGACGAGGACGGGGCGTTCACGCTGGCGGTCACCGCCGCCGTGGCCCGCCCGGTGGTGCTGCGCTGGTCGGTGCCGCCCGCCCCCGCGAGCGCCGCCGCGCAGCTGCGGGCCGCGGTCGCCGCGGGACCGGGCTGGTTCGACGACGTGCACGGCGCCCCGGACTGGCGCCGGGCGGTGACGCTGCGCTCGGTCGCGCAGGTCGTGCAGGAGCTGGGAGGGGCGTCGTGAAGCTGACCGTCGACGGGGTGGGCGCCGAGGTGGACCCGCGCCCGGGGCAGTGCCTGCGCACCCTGCTGCGCGAG
Source organism: Kineococcus indalonis (assembly GCF_009906395.1). Taxonomy (GTDB): domain Bacteria; phylum Actinomycetota; class Actinomycetes; order Actinomycetales; family Kineococcaceae; genus Kineococcus; species Kineococcus indalonis. The sequence goes on along the minus strand of NZ_JAAALM010000022.1, from coordinate 17,446 downwards.
AACGCCTGCACGTCGGTGAAGAAGGGCTGCGACACCGGCGACTGCGGCGCCTGCACCGTGCTGGTGGACGGCTCACCGGTGCACTCGTGCCTGTACCCGGCGCTGCGCGCGGCGGGCCGGGAGGTCACCACCGCCGCGGGGCTGGCCCCGGCGGGCGCGCTGCACCCGGTGGCGCAGCGGTTCGTGGACGCGGCCGGTTTCCAGTGCGGCTTCTGCACCCCCGGGATGGTCGTCACCGCCGCCGCCCTGGACGAGGAGCAGCGCGCCGACCTCGACGAGCACCTGAAGGGCAACCTGTGCCGGTGCACCGGCTACCGCTCGGTGCGCGAGGCGGTGGCCGGCGGTGAGCTGGAACCCCTGGCCCGCAGCGGGGGCGTGGGCAGCGCCGTGGCCGCGCCGGCCGCGCACCGCGTCGTCACCGGCACCGAGCCGTACACCCTCGACCTGGCCGAGGGGGACGTGCCGGCGGGGCTGCTGCACGCGGCGGTGCTGCGCAGCCCGCACGCGCACGCGCGGATCACCGCGATCGACACCGCCGCCGCCGAGGCCCTCGACGGGGTGCACCTGGTGCTGACCCACCGGGACGCGCCCGCCGTGCTGTTCTCCACCGGCCGGCACCAGGACCGCCTGGACGACCCCGACGACACCCTCGTGCTGGACCCGGTGCTGCGCCACCACGGCCAGCGCGTGGCGGTGGCGGTGGCGGAGTCGGTGGCGCTGGCGGAGGAGGCGCTGCGCCGCGTCGTCGTGGAGTACGAGGTGCTGCCCGCCGTGCTGGACCCGCGGCGGGCGACGGAACCCGGGGCGCCGCTGCTGCACGCGGACAAGGACGGCGCCGCCTGCCGCATCGCGGACCCGGGCCGCAACGTCGTCGCCGAGCTGCACAGCGAGGTCGGCGACGTGGCGGCGGCGCTGGCCGGCGCGCACGCGGTGGTGGAGGGCACCTGGCGCACCGCGCGCGTGTCGCACGTGGCGCTGGAGACGCACGGCGCGGTCGGCTGGCTGGACGGCGAGGGCCGGCTGGTGGTGCGCAGCAGCACCCAGGTGCCGTTCCTGGTGCGCGACGAGCTGGCCCGCGTCCTGGGCCTGCGCCGCGAGCGGGTGCGCGTGCTCGCCGCCCGCGTCGGCGGCGGCTTCGGCGGCAAGCAGGAGATGCTCACCGAGGACCTGGTGGGCCTGGCGGTGCTGCGCACCGGCCGCCCCGTGCAGTACGAGACGACGCGCCGGGAGGTGCTCACGGCGCTGCCCGTGCGGCACCCCGTGGAGGTGCGGGTGCGCCTGGGCGCCGACGCCGACGGCACCCTGACGGCGCTGGCGGTGGACCTGCTCTCCGACGCCGGCGCGTACGGCAACCACTCCCCGGGGGTGATGTTCCACTCCGTGCACGAGTCGGTGGCCACCTACCGGTGCGCGAACAAGAAGGTCGACGCGCGCGCGGTCTACACGAACTCCACGCCCTCGGGGGCGTTCCGCGGGTACGGGCTGGGGCAGGTGGTGTTCGCGCTGGAGTCGGCCCTGGACGAGCTGGCGCGCGAGCTGGGCCTGGACCCGTTCGCGCTGCGCCGCAGGAACGTCGTCGTGCCCGGCGACCGGTTCGTCGCCACCTCCGACCCGGCGCTCACCGGCGAGGACGACGGGCTGCGCTTCGGCAGCTACGGCCTGGACCAGTGCCTGGACCTGGTGGAGCGGGAGCTGCCGCTGGGCGGCGAGCCGGCCCCGGAGGGCCCGGAGTGGCGCACCGGGTCCGGCATCGCCCTGTCGATGATCGCCACCGTGCCGCCGCGCGGGCACTTCGCCGAGGCCTCCGCGCGCCTGCTGCCCGACGGCACGTGGGAGGTGTGCGTGGGCACCGCGGAGTTCGGCAACGGCACCACCACCGTGCACACCCAGATCGCCGTGCAGGCGCTGGGCACCACCGCGCAGCGGGTGCGGCTGCGGCAGGCCGACACCGACGTCACCGGCCACGACACCGGCGCGTTCGGCTCCGCCGGTTCCGTCGTCGCGGGCAGGGCGGTGCTGACGGCGTGCGGGCGCCTGGCCGCGCGGGTGCGCGAGCTGGGTGCGCAGCTGCTGGGCGCCGAGGCGCTCACCGCGGTCCTGGAACCGGGCGGGGTGCGCTGCGGGGAGCGCTTCGCGGCGCTGGCGGACGTGCACTCCCACGCGCTGCGCACCACCGGCGCGGAGCCGCGCGCGGACGGCACCGACGACGCCGCGCTGCGCTCGGTGGCGTTCAACGTGCAGGGCTTCCGCGTGGCCGTGCACACCGGCACCGGGGAGGTGCGGCTGCTGCGCTCGGTGCACGCCGTCGACGCCGGCACCGTGCTGAACCCGGTGCAGCTGCGCGGGCAGGTGGAGGGCGGGGTCGCCCAGGCGGTCGGCTCGGCGCTGTTCGAGGAGGTGCGCCGCCACCCCGACGGCAGCCCGCTGACGGTCTCGCTGCGCGAGTACCACGCCCCGCGGGCCGCGGACCTGTGCACCACGCAGGTGCTGTTCGCCGACACCTGCGACGAGGTCGGCCCGCTGGGGGCGAAGTCGATGAGCGAGGCGCCGTACAACCCGGTGGCCCCGGCGCTGGCGAACGCGGTGTTCGACGCCGTCGGGGTGCGGCTGCGGGAGCTGCCGATGCGCGCGGACCGGGTGTGGCGGGCGCTGCGGGGGCGGCGCGCGCCTCAGGGGGTGGCCGGCAGCGCCCGCTTGTGAGCGGTGGTGGCGTGGTAGCGCACGAGCCGCTCGCGCACGTCGTCCTCGACGGGCAGGCCCTCCAGGAAGTCGTCGATCTGCTCGTACGTCAGGCCCAGGGCGTCCTCGTCGGCGCGCCCGGGGCGGGAGGTCTCCAGGTCCGCCGTGGGCGTCTTGGTGACGATGTGCGCGGGCAGCCCGAGCAGCTCGCCCAGGGCGCGCACCCGGCGCTTGGTCAGCCCGGACAGCGGGTTGGCGTCCACGCCGCCGTCGCCGTACTTGGTGAAGAACCCGGTGATCGCCTCGGCGGCGTGGTCGGTGCCGACGACCAGGCCGCGGCGGGCGCCGGCGACGGCGTACTGCACGACCATGCGCTCGCGGGCCTTGACGTTGCCGTGCACGAAGTCGCGCTGGGCGTCGTCGGTGAACGTCAGGCCCGCGGCGACGACGGCGTCCAGGGCCGCGTCGCTGGCCGGGCGCACGTCGACGGTGAGCACCTCGTCGGCCTGCACCGCCTCCAGCACGTCCCGGGCGTCGGCGTCGTCGAACTGCCGGCCGTAGGGCAGGCGCACGGCCGTGAAGCGGGTGCCGGGCACCTGCTGCACGGCGCGCCGGCACAGCATCCCGGTCACGGCGGAGTCCACGCCGCCGCTGATGCCCAGCACGAGCTCGCGCGCGCCGGAGGTGCGCAGCAGGTCCGCGAGGAAGGCGGTGCGGCGCTCGGCCTCCTCCCGCGCGTCGAAGCCGGCGCTGACGCCGAGCTCGGCGGCGATGGCGCGCTGCTCTCCGCTGACCCGGCCCGCCCGGCCGCCGGTCGTGGTGTCCGCCACCGCGCTCCTCCTCCCCGGCGCCCGCGCGCCGCTGCGCCGGCACCGTGCGCGGCGCGCTGCGGGCCAGCCTCCCCCGGGGCGGTGCCGCCCGCCAACCGCGCCGCGCCGGGGCGCGCTCAGGGCGCGGCGGGTCAGGGGGTGCCGGGCAGCAGGGCCAGCGCCGCCAGGCGGGCGGCCTCGAAGGCGTCGTCGACGACGCCGACGCCGTGGGAGACCACGGCGCCCTCGTGCAGCAGGAGCAGCGCGCGGGCCAGCTGCTCGGGGCGGGGGGCGCCGGAGCGCTCGGCGATGCCGCGGAACAGCTCCAGCGTCCAGCGCTTCTGCCCGGCGACCACCTCGCGGGCCGGGTGCTCGCCGGCGCCGAGCTCGGCGTGGGCGTTGAGCATGGCGCAGCCGTTGAAGCCCTCGGCCCGCGCCCACTCGCGCGCGGCGGTGAAGAGGGCGTCGAGCTGCTCGGCGGCGCTCGGGCCGGCGGCGTCGAGGCGTTCGGCGACCAGGTGCCGCCAGCGGCGGTCGCGGGCGGCGAGGTACTCGGTGACCAGCCGCTCCTTGCTGCCGAAGCGGTCGTAGAGGGTCTTCTTGGTGACGCCGGCGCGCTCGGCGACGGCCTCCACGCCCACGGCGTGCAGGCCGTGGGCGTAGAAGAGCTCCGAGGCGGCGGCCAGCACGGCGCGGGCCCCCGGCGTCCAGTCGATGGCGGTGGCGTCCACGAGCGTGACTATACCGATCGGGTTACTGTGGGGGCATGGGTATACCGATCGGTTTACTGCGGCGGCGCGGCGCGGTGCTCTCCGCCGCCCTGTCGGTGCTCTTCGTCGTGTGCTGGTCCTCCGGCTTCGTGGGCGCCAAGCTCGGCGCGCAGGAGGCCGACGTGCGCACCGTGCTCGTGTGGCGCCTGGTGCCGCTGGCCCTGGTGCTCGCCCCGCTCGCCGCGCTCGGGCGGTGGCGCGAGGCCCGCCGCGAACCCCCCGCGCCCCCGGCCGCCCGCCGCGAGCGGCGCCGGGAGCTGCTGCGCCAGGTCGCCGTCGGCGCGCTGTCGCAGTCCGGCTACCTGGTCACCGTGTACTGGGCGATCGGGCTGGGCGTCAGCACCGGCACCACCGCCCTCGTCGACGGCGTGCAGCCGCTGGTGGTGGCCGTGCTGGCCGGCCCGCTGCTGGGCGTGGCGGTCGCCGGCCGGCAGCGGGTGGGCCTCGTCCTCGGGCTGGCCGGCGTGCTCGTGGTCACCTGGGCCGACGCCACCTCCCCGCGCAGCACGGCCCCGCCGTGGGCGTACGCCGTCCCCGTCGCGGGCATGCTGTGCCTGGTCGCGGCGACCTTCCTGCAGCGCCGGGCCCGCTCGCGGCCCCGGCCGCTGCGCGACCTGGCGGTGCACTGCACCACCTCCGCCGTCCTCTTCACCGCCCTGGCCGTGCTCGGCGGCGCGGCCACCGTGCCCGAGCAGCCGCGGTTCTGGATCGCCACCGCCTGGCTGGTGCTCTTCCCCACCTTCGGCGGCTACGGGCTGTACTGGCTGCTGGTGGAGCGCGTCGGGGTCGTCACCGTCAACGGCCTGATGTTCTGCGTCCCGCCGGTCACCACCGCGTGGGGGGCAGCGCTGTTCGGCGAACCCGTCACCCCGATGACCGTGGCGGGCCTGGCCCTGGCCCTGCTGGCCACCCGCCTGGTCGCCGCGCGCGGGCGCGACGACGGGCTCGGGCCCCCAGCGCGCCCGGGACGCGCCGGGCACGGGCGCCGGTGCGGCCCGGGCCTCAGCGCTTGAGGAAGGAGCGCTCGCCGTGCACGGCCAGCTCGGCCAGGACGGCGTCGGGGTCGCCCCCCTCGATGGTCTCCAGCAGGTGGCGGTGGCGCGCGACGTGGGTGGGCAGGTCCTCGTACTCGTGCTCGCGCGTGTAGAGGTTGCGGGCCATGCAGAGCATCACCTGCTGCTGCACGGCGGCGTAGCTGTCGTCGAGGCGGCGGTGGCCGGCCAGCGCCACGATCGAGGCGTGGAAGTCGTAGGCGCTGCGCACCAGGGCGCCGCGGTCCTCGGCGGCGGCGCACTCCTCCATGCGGCGCAGCGCCTGCCGGCACACCTCCAGGCGCTCGGGGGCGCGCACGGGCACGCCCAGCTCCACGGCCAGGCGCTCCAGGGCCGAGCGCAGGGTGAGGATCTCGTAGACGTCCTGGTCCGTCAGGGTCGCCACGACCGAGCCGCGGCGCGGGCGGGTCTCGATGAGCCCCTCCTGCTGCAGCAGCCGCAGCGCCTCGCGCAGCGGGGGGCGGCTGATGCCCAGCTCCTCGGTGAGGCGCTCCTCCAGGAGCCGGTCGCCGGGGGCGAGCTGGCCGGAGAGGATCATGCCGCGCACCGCGTCGGCGGCGAGGTGCACGAGGCTGGGCGCCTCGATGCGGGCGCGGCCCCGGGCCGCTCGCGGGGGCGCCCCGGCCGGGAGCGGGGCCAGGGGGGTGCGGGCTGCGGTCATCGCGGGTCTCCTCGACGTCACTGTCCGGGCAGACGGTCGGTCCGGGGACCAGGATCCCCCTCCTCGAACCCCTTGCGCTGCTCGTCCTGTCGGTTGTAGACAATAGGCGAAGGCGCGACGGAGGGCCACAACGACCCGTGGTCCCCGCCGCCTCCTCCCGAGAGCGCTCTCACCGACGAGAGGACCACCATGTCGCTGACCGACCCCGGCACCCGCGCCCCCGAGCGCGCCGACGCGGACGACCTCAACAGCCTCTACCGGCACCTGCGGGTGTGCGACGTCGCCGACGCCCTGGACGGCATCGGCTACTTCAACCTCACCCTGGTCGACCGCGAGGTCCGGCCGCTGTGGTCGGGCATGAGGTTCTGGGGGCAGGCCGCCACCCTGCGCGCCGTGCCCTCGAACAAGCCGATGTGGAGGCTGGACTCCACCCAGGACATCGTCGAGGCCCACCGGATCTGGTTCGAGAAGCACCCCGCCGCCCGCCTGCCCGACGACCTGCCGCCCGGGCACGTCGTCGTCATGGAGTCCGGCGGCGGCCCCGAGGTGGGTTTCTGGGGTTCGGAGAACTCCCTGGCCGCGGTCGGGCGCGGCGCGGTCGGCATCGTCACCGACGGGTACTGCCGCGACACCGCCGAGGTCGTCCAGCAGCGCACCCCCGTGGTCAGCCGCTACCGCGGGCGCACCATCATCCCCGGGCGCATCGAGGTCGTCGAGGCGCAGGGCACCATCGCCTGCGGCGGGGTGCAGGTGCGCCCCGGCGACGTCGTCGGCTGCGACGACGACGGCGTCGTGGTCGTGCCCGCCGAGGTCGCGCACGAGGTGGCCGTGCACGCCCGCGCCATCCTGCTCGCCGACATGAACGCCCGCCGCCGGCACTACGCCGCCCAGGGCAAGGCGATGGACTCCACCGTCGACGTCGAGGCCGTCCTGGCCTACTACGAGGGCGTCTGACCCCACCCGCGGACCGGACCGGGAACCCCCGCCGGGGAACCCCCGCGGGGGTTCCCCCGCCGGTACCCGCTCCCGCACACCTCTCCGGGAGGAGAAATGGCAGCGTCGCCAGGAACCACGACCGTCGGCTTCGCCGGTCTGGGAAACATCGGCCGTCCCATGGCCTCGGCCCTGCTCAGGGCCGGCTGGTCCCTCACCGTCTTCGACCGCGACCCCGCCAGGGCGCGCGGGCTGGACGGGGCACGGGTCGTGCAGGAGGCGGCCGGGCTCGCCGGCTGCGAGGTCCTGCTGCTGGCCGTGCCCGACGACGAGGCGGTCGAGTCGCTGCTCGACGGCCCCGGCGGGTGGTTCGCCGCCGGCGGCCCCGGGCGCACCGCGGTCGTGCACAGCACCGTGATGCCGCGCACCGCCGCCCGGCTCGCCGACGTCGCGGCCGAGCACGGCGCCGGGCTGCTCGACGCCCCGGTCAGCGGCGGCGCCGACCGCGCCGAGGAGGGCGACCTGACCATCATGGCCGGCGGCGACGCCGACGTGCTGGAACGGGTGCGCCCCCTGCTGCAGGACGAGGGCAGCCAGGTCCTGCACGTCGGGCCCGCCGGGGCGGGGGCGGCCACCAAGCTCGCCAACCAGCTGATGATGCTCTCCGCGCTGGCCGGCGTGCACGAGGCCCTGGACCTGGCCGCCGCGCACGGGGTGGAGGCGGGGACGGTGTTCGAGGCCGTGGCCTCCAGCACGGGGGACTCCTGGGTCGCCCGGAACTGGGGGTTCTTCGACCGCACCGTCGCCGCCTACGACGCCGCCGGCACCGCGCGCTCGGAACGACCCTGGAGCAAGGACCTGTTCGAGGTGGTCGCCGCCGCCCGGGCGTGCGACCTGCGGGTGCCCGTGGCGGGGCTTCTCGCCCAGGTGCTCGCCGACCGCGTCGAGGCGCACGCCGCGCAGGTCGCGGCCGGCGGGGGCGGGCGGTGAGCAGCGTGCGGGGCGGTGCCCCGCGCACCGGGGCGGCGGCGCAGCACCGCGCCGCCGGCCGCGACCCGCGCGGCGGGTCCGTCGGGACGGGCGCCGGCGCGCAGCGGGACCCGGGCGTGCCGCGGATGAGCCGGCGCGCGCGCGAGGCGCTGGCGGCGTACGGGTTCCTGCTGCCGTGGCTGGTCGGCCTTGTCGGCCTCACCCTCGGCCCGATGCTGTACTCGCTGTACCTGTCCTTCACCCGCTACGACCTGCTCACGCCGCCGGAGTGGTCGGGGCTGGACAACTACCGCGCCATGCTGGAGGACCCGCGGCTGGCGAAGTCGGTGGAGGTGACCGTCGTCTACGTCGCCGTCGCCGTGCCGGCCATCCTCGTCGTCTCCCTGGCCGTGGCCCTGGTCCTCAGCCGGGCGATGCGGTTCCTGCCGTTCTACCGGGCCGCGTTCTACCTGCCCTCCCTGGTGGGCGCCAGCGTCGCGGTCTCGCTGCTGTGGCGGCACCTGTTCGCCGGCGACGGCGTCGTCAACGCCCTGCTGCGGGCCGTGGGCGTGCAGGGCCGGACGTGGATCGGTGACCCCGACACCGCCCTGTACACCCTGGTGCTGCTGAGCGTGTGGACGTTCGGCTCACCGATGATCATCTTCCTCGCCGGGCTGAAGCAGGTGCCCCGCGACCTGTACGAGGCGGCCGAGGTGGACGGCGCCGGACCGGTGCGCCGCTTCGTCAGCGTGACGCTGCCGCTGCTGTCCCCGCTCATCTTCTTCAACGTCCTGCTCACCACCGTCAACGCGTTCCAGGCGTTCACGCCCGCGTACGTCGTCAGCGGCGGCACCGGCGGCCCGGCCGACTCCACGCTCTTCTACACGCTGTACCTGTACCAGCGCGGCTTCACCCAGCTGGACATGGGCTACGCCTCGGCGATGGCGTGGGCGCTGCTGGTCGTCCTGGGCGCGTTCACCGCCGCCATGTTCGCCACCGCACGCTTCTGGGTCCACTACGGAGACGAGAGATGAGCACGCAAGCCCCCGCCCGGCAGCCCGCGGTGCTGCGTCCCGTGTTCCCCCGGCGCCCCTCGCGCAACGCCCTGGTGCGCGCCGCCGCCCGCCACGCGCTGCTGCTGGCCGTCCTGTTCGTCATCCTCTACCCGCTGCTGTGGATGGTGGGCGCCTCGTTCCGCCCGGAGAACCAGGCGTTCGGGACGCTGGGTCTGTGGCCCAGCGGGTTCACCCTGGACAACTACCGCGAGGGGTGGAGCTACGGCACCCTGAACTTCTCGCGGTACTTCCTGAACTCCCTGGTCATCGCCGTCCTGTGCATCGTCGGCAACGTCGTCTCGTGCTCGCTGGCGGCGTACGCCTTCGCCCGGCTGGAGTTCCCCTTCAAGCGGGCCCTGTTCGCGCTCGTCCTGGCCACGCTGCTGCTGCCCTACCAGGTGACGATCGTGCCGCAGTACGTGCTGTTCAACGAGCTGGCGTGGATCAACACGATCATGCCGCTGACGGTCCCGAAGTTCCTCGCCACCGACGCGTTCTTCGTCTTCCTCATGGTGCAGTTCATCCGCACCCTGCCCCGGGAGCTGGACGAGGCCGCCCGGCTGGACGGCTGCGGGCACCTGGGCATCTTCCGCCGGGTCATCCTGCCGCTGTCGCTGCCGGCCATCGGCACCACGGCGATGTTCACGTTCATCCGCACCTGGGACGACTTCCTCGGCCCGCTGCTGTACCTGAACGACCCCGAGCGCTGGACCGTCACGCTCGGCCTCAACGGCTTCCTGGACAACACCGGTGTGTCCTCCTTCGGCCCCCTGTTCGCGATGGCGACCGTCGCCATCGCCCCCATCGTGGGGTTCTTCCTGGTCTCCCAGCGCCTGCTCATCGAGGGCGTCGCCACCAGCGGGCTGAAGTAGCCGTCCCGACCGTCCACCCCGCCGGCCCCACCCGCCGGCACCCCGCGGTACTCAGGAGGGAACGAAGATGTTCACCAGCCACCGCCCGACCCGGCGCGCGACCGGCGTCGCCGCCGGACTGCTCGCCCTCGCCCTGGCCGGCTGCACCGGCGGCACCTCGGTCGGCGGCGAACCCGCCGAGGGCGCCACCGGCGCCGACGCCGGCCAGGGCGAGGTCACCGGCGACATCCGCCTGTCCTTCTGGGGCTCGGGCCTGCGCGTCGAGAAGACCAACGGCGTCTCGGACCTGTTCGTCAAGGCCAACCCCGGCGTCACCGTCACCCCGAACTTCGGCGACTTCAGCGCCTACTTCCAGAAGCTCAACATCGAGGCCACCAGCGGCAACCTGCCCTGCGTCGTCCAGCTCCAGGGCCGCCAGCTCAACGACTACGCCGGCAAGGGGCTGCTGACGGACCTGCAGCCGATGGTCGACTCCGGCGCCATCGACGTCTCCAACATCCCCGCCGAGGTCCTCGACACCGGCCGCGGCACCGACGGCAAGCTGTACGAGGTCCCCTACGGCGCCGCCTACGACTCGATCATGGTCAACACCACCCTGGCCGAGCAGGCCGGGGTGGGCGTGCCCGCCGAGGGCTACACCTGGGACGACTTCGTCGACTACGTCCAGCGCGCCGACGCGGCCCTGCCCGAGGGCGTGGCCGCGCTGAACCTCGGCGGTGGGCTGCCCAACTACTTCATCGAGTACGTCCGCGCCCACGGCGAGGAGCTGTTCGACGGCAGCGAGGTCGCCTTCACCCAGGACCGCCTCGTGGAGTTCTGGACGATGTGGGAGCAGCTGCGCCAGGCCGGGGTCACCACCACCGCCCAGGACAAGTCCGCCGAGGCCACCCAGGTCGAGCAGAGCTACGTGGCCACCGGCCGGGCGGTGGTGGACAACAAGCCCGGCAACCAGCTCGGGCAGGCCCGCGGCGCCCTGGCCGGCGCCGCCCCCGGCCAGGAGCTCACCACCATCCAGCTGCCCAGCGGCCCGGACGGCTCCTCCGGCACGGTGCTGTTCACCTCCGGCTGGTCCATCCCGCGCACCTGCGACAACGTGCCCACCGCGGCGGCGTTCATCGACTTCTGGGTCAACGACCACGAGGCCAACGCCCTGTTCGCCTCCAACAACGGCGCGAACACCAACACCGTCGAGCTGGACTCCCAGCTGCAGGACCCGGCCCTGGACCCCTCCACCCGGCACGCCCTGGAGCTGTACCAGCAGATCGTCGAGGACGAGCCGCCGACCGTGCTGTACCCGGCGGGCTACCAGGCGAACTTCGAGACGGCGTTCACCCGCGCCTACGAGGACATCAGCCTCAACGGCGCGGACGTGCGGGCCACGGCCGAGACCTTCATCGCCAACCTGAACTCGGCGCTGGCCGCCGCCCAGTGACCGACCGGTGACCGCCCGCCGGCGCGGGCCGCGGGGGCGGGGCGCCAGCGCCCCGCCCGCGCCACCGCCGCCGGCGGGCGCCCCGAACGAGAGGTGAAGACCATGGACACCGACCACGGCGGTGCGCCCGAGGGCGCGCTCACCGGGATGCGGGTGCTGGACCTCACGCAGGTGATGGCCGGTCCCTTCTGCACGATGGTGCTGGCCGACCTCGGCGCCGACGTCGTCAAGGTCGAGAACCCCGACGCCGGCGACCAGACCCGCCGCTCCTGGGGGCGCTCCGGGCGCGGGGAGGACAGCCGCGCCTTCCTGGCCCTGAACCGCAACAAGCGCAGCGTCGCCCTGGACCTGAAGTCCCCCGAGGGGCTGGCGGAGTTCCACCGCCTCGTCGCCACCGCCGACGTCGTCGTGGAGAACTGGCGCCCCGGCGTCGCCGCCCGCCTGGGCGTGGACTACGACACCCTGGCGGTCATCCGCCCCTCGCTGGTCTACGCCAGCATCTCCGGGTTCGGGCAGACCGGCCCCTACGCCGACCGCCCCGGCTACGACCTCATCGCCCAGGCGATGACCGGGGTCATGAGCATCACCGGGGAGCCGGGGGGCCGGCCCGTCAAGAGCGGCATCCCGGTCGCCGACCTCGGCTCGGGGCTGTTCTGCGCCGTCGGCATCCTCGCCGCCTGGGCCAGCAGCCGCCGCACCGGCCGCGGCCAGCGGGTGGAGACCTCGCTGTTCGAGTCCGCGCTGGCGCTGGCGGTGTGGGAGTCCACCGAGTTCTGGGAGACCGGGCGCGTGCCGGCCAAGCTCGGCTCCGCCAACCGCATGTCCGCGCCCTACCAGGCGCTGGCCACCCGCGACGGCCACGTCACCGTCGGCGCCAACAACGACCGCCTCTGGCGCCGGCTGTGCGCGGCGCTGGAGCTGCCCGAGCTGCCCGCCGACCCGCGCTTCGCCACCAACCCGCAGCGGATGCGCCACCGCGAGGAGCTCGTGCAGCTCCTGGAGCAGCGCCTGGCCCAGCGCGGCACCGCCGAGTGGGTCGAGCTGCTGCTCGCCGCCGGCGTGCCCGCCGGGCCCATCCAGGACTACCGGCAGGTGCTGGAGGAGGACCCGCACGTGAAGGCGCGCGGCCTGGTCCAGCACCTGCACCACCCCGTGGAGGGCACCGTGCCGGTGCTGGCCTCGCCGCTGCGCCTGAGCGGGACCCCGACGAGCATCCGCCGCCCCCCGCCGCTGCTGGGCCAGCACACCGACGAGGTGCTGCAGCGGGCGGTCGTGGAACCGTGAGCGTGGCACCGTGAGCGTGGACGCGCCCGGCCGGGTCCTCGTGCGCCGCGAGGGTCCCGCGGTGCACGCCGAGCTGAGCAACCCGCGCCGGCGCAACGCCCTGAGCTGGGCGATGTACGACGAGCTGCTCGCGGTGTGCGAGGCGGTGGACGCCGACCCCGGCACCCGCCTGCTCGTGCTGCGCGGGGCGCCCGGCGCGTTCGCCGCCGGCACCGACGTCTCGCAGTTCCCCGGCTTCACCGGCGCCGACGGCGTGGCCTACGAGCGGCGCGTGGGCGCGGTGCTGGACCGGCTGCTGGCGCTGCGGGTGCCGCTGCTGGGCGTCGTGGACGGCCCGGCCGTCGGGGCCGGGCTGGCGCTGGCCGCGGTGTGCGACGTGCTGCTGGCCACCCCGGCGGCCGCGTTCGGCGCGCCGATCGCCCGCACCCTGGGCAACTGCCTGCCCGCCCCCGTCGTGGCGCGCCTGCAGCGGCGCCTGGGGGTGGGCCGCACCATGGCGATGCTGCTGACCGCGCGGCTGCTGCCCGCCGAGCAGGCCGCCCAGGCCGGTTTCGTGCACGCGGTCCTGGCGCCGCAGGACCTCGAGGACGGCGTGGCCGACGCGGTGCGCCGCCTGTGCGCCGGGGCGCCGCTGACGCTGGCGGCGCTGAAGGAGCTGGACCGGCGCGTGGCCGCCGACGGCGCCGGCGCCGAGGACGAGGACCTGCTGCGGCGCTGCTACGGCAGCGCCGACTTCCGCGAGGGCGTCAGCGCCTTCCTGGAGCACCGCAGCCCCCGCTGGGAGGGGCGTTGACGCCGCGGGCCGGTCGCGACCGGCCCCGGCAGGACGGAGGAGCACGCGTGAGCGGCGTCGTGGACGCGCACCAGCACTACTGGCGCTCGGGGGAGGCCGACCAGTCCGCGTGGCGGACCGCGGCGCACGCCTCGATCGAGCGCGACTTCACCCCCGCCGACCTCGCCCCGGACCTGGCGCGCAGCGGCGTGGACGCCACCGTGCTCGTGCAGTCGGTGGACGAGGCGGCGGAGAACGACCGGCTGGCGGCCTTCGCCGCCGAGGCCGGCACCGTCGCCGGGGTCGTGGGCTGGCTGCCCCTGGCCGACCCGGCCGCCGCGCGCGCCGAGCGCGAGCGCGCCGGCACCGACCTGTGGTGCGGGGTGCGCACCCTGGTGGGCCGCGACCCGCTGGAGTGGCTGCAGCGCCCCGACGTGGTGGCCCTCTTCCGCGACCTGGCCGCCGACGGGCTCGCCTGGGACGTGGTGCCCACCACCCCCGAGCAGGTCGCGGCCGTGGTGCGGCTGGCGCGCGCGGTGCCCGGGCTGCGGGTGGTCGTGGACCACCTGGCCCGCCCGCCGCTGGACAGCGGCGGCTGGGAGCCGTGGGCCGCTCAGGTCGCCGAGCTGGCCCGCGAGCCCGGCGTGGCGCTGAAGGTGTCGGTGGGCGTGGACGCCCTCACCGCCTGGTCGTCCTGGCGCCCGGAGGTGCTGCGCCCGTACGTCGCGCACGTCCTGGAGCACTTCGGCCCCGGCCGCCTGATGCTCGCCAGCAACTGGCCCGTCGTGCTGCTGCGCGCCGGGCACGGGCGCGCCTGGGGCGACCTGCGCGGGGCCGTCGCGCACGCCGGGGCCGGCCCGCGCGAGCTGCAGGACGTCCTCGGCGGCACCGCCGCCCGCTGGTACGCCCTGCCGGCCGCCGTCCCGGCGGGCACGGCGTGAGCGGCGCGGGCGGCGTGGGCGGGCCGCTGCTGCTGGCGCTGGGTGAGCGGGTGCCGCGGGTGGACCCGCTGGCGTGGGTCGCCCCCGGCGCCGTGCTCGCCGGCGACGTGCACCTCGGCGCCGGCGCCAGCGTCTGGTACGGCTGCGTGCTGCGCGCCGACGGCGCGCGCGTGGAGGTCGGCGACGGCAGCAACGTGCAGGACGGCTGCGTCGTGCACGCCGACGAGCACGGCCCGGTCCTGCTGGGCGAGGACGTCACCGTGGGCCACCGCGCCGTCCTGCACGGCTGCGCCGTCGAGGACGGCTGCCTGGTGGGGATGGGCGCCGTGGTGCTCACCGGCGCGCGGCTGGGGCGCGGCTCGCTGGTCGCCGCCGGCGCCGTCGTGCGCGAGGGCTCCCTGGTGCCGCCGGGGTCCCTGGTGGCGGGGGTGCCCGCGCAGGTGCGCCGCCTCCTCCTGCGTCAGCGGCACGCGCTGGGGGAGGTCGTCGCCCGCACCGGCACCAGCGCGCTCGTCGTCACCGACCCGCACCTGGCCGCCGGCCCCGCGCTGGGCGAGCTGGTCGCCCTGCTGCGCTCGCGCGGGCTGGGCGTGAGCGTCTTCGACGAGGCGGCCCCCGAGCTGCCGGTGGAGCAGGTGCCGCGCGCCGTGGAGGCCGCCCGCCGCGGCGGCGCCGACGTCGTCGTCGGCCTGGGCGGCGGCAGCTGCCTGGACCTGGCGAAGGTCGTGGCGCTGGCGCTGGCGCACCCCGGTCCCGTGCAGGGCTTCTACGGCGAGAACCTGGTGCCCGGGCCGACCGCCCCGGTGGTGGCGGTGCCCACCACCGCCGGCACCGGCTCGGAGGTCACGCCCGTGGCGGTGGTCACCGACCCCGAGCGCGCCACCAAGGTGGGCATCTCCAGCCCCCACCTGGTCCCCGCGGCCGCCGTGTGCGACGCCGAGCTGACGCTGACCTGCCCGCCGGCGGTCACCGCCGCCGCCGGCGCCGACGCGCTCAGCCACGCCGTCGAGGCGTTCACGGCCGTGCGCCGGCCGCTGACGCCGGGGCTGTCGCACGAGCGCGTCTTCGTCGGCAAGGGCGCGATCACCGACGTGTTCGCGCTGCTGGCGGTGCGCTCGGTGGCCGCGCACCTGCGCCGGGCGTGCGAGGTCCCCGACGACCTCACCGCCCGCTCGGGCATGGTGCTGGCCGCCCTGGCCGGCGGCCTGGCCTTCGGCACCGCCGGCACCGCCGCCGCCCACGCCCTGCAGTACCCGGTGGGAGCGCTGACGAGGACCTCGCACGGCCTCGGCGTGGGCGCCCTGCTGCCGTACGTCATGGCGTTCAACGCCGCCGCGCGCGGCCCGGAGCTGGCCGAGCTGGCCGGGGCCCTGGGTGTCGGCGGCGCGCCGGACCCGGCCCGCGCGGCGGTGCGCGCCGTGGCCGAGCTGCTGGCGTCCGTGGGGATCCCGCGCGACCTGGCCGCCCTCGGCCTGGACGCCGCGCTGCTGCCGCGGGTGGCGGCCGGGGCGCTGAGCGCCCGGCGACTGGTGGAGAACAACCCCCGGCCGCTGGACGAGGCCTCGGCCCTGGCGCTGCTGCGCGCCGCCCACGCCGGCGACCTGGAGGCCGCCGCGGCGGCGGGCGCACCCGCCGGCAGCACCACCGGAACCACCACCACGACCAGCGCCGTGCCCGCACGGCGCTCGAACGGGGCCGGCCCGACGGGGGCCGCGCCCGAGACCGAGATGGGGAGAGCATGAGCAACGAGGTCGCCAAGCTGTTCGAGGGCCTGCGCGTGGCGGACGTGCGCGACGGGCTGGACTGGATCGGGATGCCGAACAAGGGCAGCGTCGACCGTTCCATCATGCCCATCGCCGAGGGCATGAGGTTCTGCGGACCGGCGTTCACGGTGCGCTCGCGCGTCACGCAGAAGCAGGTCCCGGCGATCACCGGCGACGAGTACACCGAGTGGGCCCGCAGGTACTGGTACGCGGAGGTGCAGATCCAGCCGTGGGACGCGGAGCTGAGCCCGGGCGACATCGTGGTGCTGGAGTCCCCCGACGCCGGCTGCGGGGAGATCGGCTCGTACAACTCCCTCGACATGCACGTCAAGGGCGCCGCGGGGATCGTCACCTCCGGCGGGGCGCGCGACCACGACGAGTGCGTCGCCCAGGGCGTGCCCATCTTCGCCGCCCACCGCAACCAGGCCATGACCCAGGGCCGGGTGGAGTACGAGACGTACGGCATCCCCGTCACCGTCGGCGGTGTGCAGATCAAGCCCGGCGACATCGTCGTCGGCGACGGCGACGGCGTGATCGCGGTGCCGCTGGAGTTCGCCGAGGAGGTGGCGAAGTGGGCGCGGCAGGAGAACGAGAACGACAAGAAGGGCCGCCGCGCCCTGTACGAGAAGGCCGGCCTGCCGCTGGACGACAGCGTCCGGTGACGACGACCGCCGGCGCGCCGGGGCGCCCCGGACGGACCCGCGTGGTCCGCGAGGGCGCCCTGGTGCGTCTCGTCCTGGACAACCCCGCCGCCCGCAACGCGCTGACCGCCGGGATGTACGAGCAGCTGCGCGCGGCGTGCGCGCAGCTCGCCGACGACCCCGGCGTGCGGCTGGTGGTGCTGCGCGGGCAGGGCGGCGCGTTCGCCGCCGGCACCGACGTCGCCGACCTCCTGGACGTGCGCACCGGCGAGGACGGCGTGCGCTACGAGGAGGGCATCACCCGCGTGCTGGACGCCGTGCGCGCGCTGCCGGTGCCCGTCGTCGGCCTCGTCGACGGCCCGGCGGTGGGCGGGGGCCTGGCGCTGCTGGCGTGCTGCGACCTCGTCTACGCCACGCCGCAGGCGCGGTTCGGCGCGCCCGTGGCGCGCACGCTGGGCAACTGCGTCTCCCCGGGCACCACCGCCCGGCTGCGCGCGGCGCTGGGCCGCGCGCTGACGGCGGAGCTGCTGCTGACCGGGCGGCTGGCCGACGCCGAGGAGGCGCGGGCGGCGGGGTTCGTGCGCGCCGTGGTGCCCGCCGAGGGGTTCGACGGGCTCGTCGCCGACCTGCTGCGGCGGGTCTCGCGGTGCGCCCCGCTGTCCGTGGCCGCCGCCAAGGAGTTCGGCCGCCGCCTCGACGAGCGCGGCGCGGCCGCCGAGCACGACGACGTCTACGCCCGCGTCTACGGCAGCGAGGACTTCCGCGAGGGCGTGCGCGCGTTCCTCGACCACCGCCCCCCGCGGTGGCAGGGTC
>NZ_JAAALM010000229.1 GCF_009906395.1 Kineococcus indalonis | reverse complement strand
GCGCCAGCTCGACGACCAGGCGGTCGCGGTAGGCGCCGAGGGCGGCGTCCTCCTCGGCGTTGGCGTCCTCGCGCAGCCGCGCCGGCGAGGCCGCCCACGCCTCCAGCACGCGCCGGCGCAGCGCGGCGGTGCCGAACGGGTCGGCCGCCGCCGGCTGCCCGGGGCGGTCCGGGACGCCGGTGCTCAGGACGCCGGCGCCGCTCCGGGCGCGGTGCCGTCCGCGCCCGCCCCGCTGCTCCCGGCCGGCTGCTCCTCCGGCGCCAGCAGGTCCAGCGCGTCGACGGCGAGGTCGTCCACCAGCGGCTCGCCGGGCACCTCCGGCTCCACCTCCACGTCCGTCTCGCTGTGCGCGCCGCAGCCGTGGTCGGCGCTGACGACCCGCCCGTCCTCGGGGGACCACTCGTTGGCGCACACGCCGAACAGCTGGCGCAGCGGCCCGGCGACCAGCAGGTAGAAGCCGCAGGTGGAGCACTGCGCCCTGGCGTTCTCGGCGATCTCGGTGCGCGGGCCGCGGTCGCCGTCGTACCAGCGGCGCGCGGCCTCGTCGCGGCCCAGCGGGGAGAGGACCCGCTCGCGGCCCAGGCCCAGCTCCCACAGCGCGACCGCGTCGGTCTCCTCGTCGCCGGTGGCCTCGAAGCCCTGCTCCAGCAGCGGGTCATGCTCCTTGCGCGGCAGCGTGTCGCGCGGGCCGACGTCGCCGGGGGCGATGCGCTCGGCCCACGGCAGCCACTGCGGCGGGCGCAGCGCGTCGTCGCCCGGCAGCAGGCACACCTCGCTGACGGTGACGTTGCGGGCGCGGGAGGCGCGCGTCAGCGTCACCGTCCAGCGCCAGCCGCGGTAGCCCGGCAGCAGGCAGTCGAAGGCGTGGCTGACGACGCGGTCGCCCTCGGCGACGGCACCGAGGTGCTCGCCGACGGTGCCCTCGTCGGCGACCTCCTCGGCCGCGGAGCGGGCCAGGTCCACGGCCGCGGCCGTCGCCGCGTCCAGGACGGGCTTGCGGGCGCGGCGCGGGCGCGCCGCGGTGCTCTCCGCCACCCTCAGGCCTCGAGGTCGTCGGCGACGGCGCGCAGGACGGTGGCGACCTTGCCGGCCCCGCCCTTCTCGGGGTAGCGGCCCCGGCGCAGGGAGCTGGAGACGCCGTCGAGCAGCTTGATGAGGTCCTCCACGATGACGACCATGTCCTCGGGCTTCTTGCGGGTGGCGCGGGCCACGGAGTGCACGGGGTCCAGCAGGCGCACCGACAGCGCCTGGGTGCCGCGCTCGCCCTGCACGACGCCGAACTCCACGCGGGCGCCCTTGGCGAGCGTCGCGGTGCCCGCCGGCAGCGCCGAGGCGTGCACGAACACCTCACCGCCGTCCTCGGCGGCGAGGAAGCCGAAACCCTTGTCGGCGTCGAACCACTTGACCTTGCCAGTCGGCACGGGAACCTTCTCGTGTGAGCGTCGGGCGCGGCGCGTCGGCCGCGGCCCGGGGTGGTCGTCGGGTGTCTGCGGGCCGTCGCGCCGCCGGTGGGGCGCGGCGACGGCCGCCACAAGGTTAACGGGGCGCGGGGGCGCCGACTTCCCCCGCGGGCGCGCCGGGCCGGGCCGCGGCGGCGGCCAGGTCGGCGGCGTGCCCGGCCAGCCAGGCGGGGAAGGCCCCCAGGTCGTCCAGCACGACGTCGGCGCCGGCCTCGCGCAGCGCGTCCGCGCCGTGCGCGCCGGTGGTGACGGCCACGGCGACGGCGCCGGCCACCCGCGCGGCGCGCACGTCGCCGGGGTGGTCGCCGACGTAGGCGGTGGCGCCCAGCGCGGCCAGGCGCGGGCCCTTGCGCTCGGCGAACAGGTCCCCGGCGACGTCGCCGGGGCGCACCGCGCCGGCCAGGCCGGCCGCGGCCAGCACCCGGTGCACGTTGGGGGTGTGCTTGGCGCTGACGACGACGCTGCGCCCGCCGTGGGCGGCCGGCGCGGCCAGCGCCGCGGCCGCGCCGGGGTAGGCGCGCACCCCCGGCACGCCCAGTGAGGGGTACAGCTCCTTGTAGCGCGCGGCCAGCGCCGCCACCTGCTCCGGGGGGGTGCCCGGCGCCAGCCCGGCGACGA
Source organism: Kineococcus indalonis (assembly GCF_009906395.1). Classification (GTDB taxonomy): domain Bacteria; phylum Actinomycetota; class Actinomycetes; order Actinomycetales; family Kineococcaceae; genus Kineococcus; species Kineococcus indalonis. The sequence goes on along the minus strand of NZ_JAAALM010000229.1, from coordinate 3,979 downwards.
TCAGCTCCAGCGGCATGCCCGCGTACGGCCAGGTGTCCTCGGCCGTGACGTGCACGCCGACCTCGGCCAGCACCGCCCGCAGCGTGGCGGTGATGCCCTCGCTGGAGTCCACCAGCGTCATGTCCAGGTCGAAGCCGACGACGGGCGCACCCGGGGCGGGACCGGTCGCGGGGGCACCCGCGGGACCGGTCGCGGAGGCGGTCGCGGGACCGGTCGCGGGGGCGGTCGCGGCGTCGCCCGCGGGGCGCGCGGCGGGGCCGGTGGCAGCCGGTGGGGTCACCCCTCCACCCTGCCAGGCGCGGCCGGCACCCCCGACCGGGGCCGTGATCGACAGGTGGGATGCTGCCCGCGGCCGGTTGCGCGCCCCCGCGGGCTGCGCGAAGGTCGACCGCGCGGGTGCAGCAGACGCCCGGGGCTCCCCGGGTCGCCGTCCGCTCCGCGCCAGGACCCAGGTGAAGGACGAGGAGACGACGAGACGACATGGCTGACTACGCTCTGCCGGACCTTCCGTACGACTACTCCGCGCTCGAACCCCACATCTCGGGGACGATCATGGAGCTGCACCACGACAAGCACCACCAGGCGTACGTGACGGGTGCCAACACGGCCCTGGAGAAGCTGGCCGCGGCGCGCGACGCCGAGGACCTGGCGACCGTGAACCTGCACGAGAAGAACCTGTCCTTCAACCTGGGCGGGCACGTCAACCACTCGGCGTTCTGGCCGAACCTCTCCCCGGACGGCGGCGACAAGCCGACCGGTGAGCTCGGCGCCGCCATCGACGAGCACTTCGGCTCCTTCGACAAGTTCCGCGCCCACTTCGCGGCCGTGGCCGCCGGCGTGCAGGGCTCCGGCTGGGCGATCCTGGCGTGGGACTCGGTGGGCCAGAAGCTCATCAACGTCCAGCTGTACGACCAGCAGGGCAACCTCGCGCTCGGCCTGGTGCCGATCGTGCTGCTGGACGTGTGGGAGCACGCGTACTACCTGGACTACAAGAACGTGCGCGCCGACTACGTCAAGGCGTGGTGGAACGTCGTGAACTGGGCCGACGCCGCCCAGCGCTTCGAGCGGGCCCGCTCGCAGACCGCCGGCCTCATCGTGCCGCTGGTGCCGTGACGACCCGCTGAACCCCGGCAGGGGCGGTCCCCGCGCGGCGGGGGCCGCCCCTCGCCGCGTCCCCGGCCTGAGCGGCCCGCCCGCCGGGCGGGCCGCTCAGGCCGGGGCCCGCTCGGCCAGCAGCGCCAGGAACGCGCGCGCGGTCGCGGAGGCGCCCGCGCCGGCGTGCACGGCGCACACCCGGCGCACCGGTGCGTCGACCACGTCCAGGGCGCGCACCCCGGCGGCGGCGCGGGCGGTGGCGGCGGGCAGCAACGCCACGCCCGCCCCGGCGCGCACCAGGTCCAGCAGCAGCGCCGCCGAGGAGCTCTCCACGACGACGTCGCGGGCCAGCCCGGCCGCGGCGAAGGCCTCCTCGCCCTGCCGCCGCCCGCTGGTGCCGGCGGGGAAGTCCACCCCCGGGCGGGCGGCCACGTCCGCCAGGCGCACGCGCGAGCGCCCCGCCCACGCGTCGCCCTCGGCGACGACCGCGGCCAGCGGCTCGGTGGACAGCACCTGCACGGCGACCCCGGGCAGCGGCTCGGTCAGGGCGGTGCCGGTGAACCCGACGTCCAGGGTGCCGGCGGCCACCGCCGCCACCGTCTGCGCCGAGCCCTGCTCCACCACGCCCACCTGCACGCCGGGGTGCCGCTCGCGCAGCCGCACCAGCAGGCCGGCGAGGTCCACGCCGGCCAGCGTGGGGATGGTGCCCACCCGCAGCGGGCCCTCCACCGCCCCGGAGGAGGCGGCCACGTCGGTGCGCAGCCGGTCCAGCTCGGCCAGCACGGCGCGGGCGCGCGGCAGCAGCGCCTCGCCGGCGGCGGTCAGCCGCACGCTGCGGCTGGTGCGCTCGAACAGCGCCGCGCCCAGCTCGGCCTCCAGCCGGGCCACCTGGTGGCTCAGCGCGGACTGCGCCAGCCCGACGTCGGCGGCGGCGCGGGTGAAGTGCAGCGTCCGGGCGACGGCCAGGGCGCAGCGCAGCTGCAGGGGCGTCACCGCGTGGACGCTACTAGACCGATCGCGTTGCGCGATCGATCCAGCGGCACCGACGGCTTGGACGCCGCCGGGGGCGCGGGGGCACGCTGGGCGCGTGCTCACCCGCCCCCTGCTGCTGCTCATGGCCGTGGCCACCGGCCTGACCGTCGGCGGCAACTACGTCAACCAGCCGCTGCTGGACACGATCGGCGCCGACCTGGGCGTGGCGCCGGGCCGCACCGCCGTCCTGGTCACCACCGCGCAGGTCTCCTACGGGCTGGGGCTGCTGCTCGTGGTGCCGCTGGGGGACCTGCTGGAGCGGCGCCGGCTGCTGACCGTGCTGGCCCTGCTGGCCGCCGCGGGGCACGCGCTGTGCGCGCTGGCCGGCTCCTTCGCGCTGCTGCTGGTGGGCACGGCCGTGGCCGGGCTGTTCTCCGTGGCCGCGCAGGTGCTCGTGCCCTTCGCCGCGGAGCTGGCCGAACCCGGCCGGGAGGGGCGCGCGGTGGGCACCGTGATGAGCGGGCTGCTCGTCGGGGCGCTGCTGGCGCGCAGCGCCTCCGGCGCGCTGGCGGACCTGACCGACTGGCACGTGCCCTACGCCGTCGTGGCCGCCGGGCTGGTGGTGCTGGCCCTCGTGCTGCGCCGTCGGCTGCCGGTGAGCGTGCCCGAGCGCGTGGGCGGCTACGGCGCCACCCTGGCCTCCACCGCGGCGCTGGTGCGCGCCGAGCCGCGGCTGCGCACCCGGGCGCTGCTGGGCGCCGCCGCCTTCGCCGGGGTCTCGGTGCTCTTCGGCACGATGACGTTCCTGCTGGCGGGGGAGCGCTTCGGCCTCAGCGACGGCGCCATCGGCCTGATCGCCCTGGTGGGGGCCGGCGCGGCCGCGGCGGCCTCGCTGGCGGGCCGGCTGGCCGACGCCGGGCGCACCCGGCTGGCCACCGGCGCCGGGGCGCTGGTGCTGCTGCTGTCCTGGGCGGCGCTGGGCGCCTCCGCCTCGGGCGCGCTGACCTCGCTGGCGCTGTTCGTGGCCGGCTTCGCCCTGGCCGACCTGGGGCTGCAGATGGTGCACGTGTCCAACCAGAGCGTCGTGTACCCGCTGCGCCCGCAGGCCCGCGCGCGGCTGAACTCCGCCTACATGACGACGTACTTCGCCGGCGGGGCGCTCGGCTCGGCGGTGGGCTCGGCGGCGTGGGTCGCGGGCGGCTGGGGCGCGGTGACGGCCGCCGGGGCGGCGTTCGCGCTGGCCACGCTGGCGCTGTGGCTGCTCGACGTGCGCGTGGAGCGCCGCGCGCGCCGCGCGCCGCGGGACCTCAGCCCCGCCGCCGCCGCGCGGTGACCACGCCGGCCCCGGCCAGCAGCACCACCGCGGCGACGACCACCGCGGCCGTGGTGCCCCCGCCGCCGCCCTCGGCGGCCGGGGCGGCCTCGTCCGCCGTGGCGGAGGGCGCCGCCGAGGGGGGCAGGGACGACGCCGAGGGGTCCACGTCCGGGGTCGGGGCGGCGGTGGAGCCGGCCGCGGCGACGGCCTGCTCGGCGTCGAAGGTGAAGGAGCCGGAGATCGGGTGCCCGTCGGAGGAGGTCACCCGCCAGCGCACCTCGTAGGTGCCGGCGGGGCGCTCGCCCGTCAGGGCCTGGGCGACGGTCTCGTCGACCACCTGCGCCTCCCCGGTGGAGACCACCCCGGTGGGGCCGGTGACCTGCACCTGCGTGCCCAGGCCGACGGGGGCGGCGGACATCGTCAGCACGACGCGCTCGGGCGCCCGGGCCAGCGCCGCGCCGTCGGCGGGGTCGCTGGCCACGAGCCGGTCGTGCGCGGCGGCGGCCGGGGCCAGGGCCAGGGCGCCGCCCGTGCCGGCGCCCAGCGCCAGGGCGAGCGCGGCCGCGGCGCGCGCGGCGCGGTGCGCGGTCGTGGGGG
>NZ_JAAALM010000228.1 GCF_009906395.1 Kineococcus indalonis | reverse complement strand
CCGGGGGCACAGCGGGATCGAACCAGCCCGCCCGCCCGGGCGCACCAGCGCCCCTACTGCGGGTAACGCTCCGGTCGCAGAAGATGCAGCCGATGGAGCGGGCGTCCAGTAGTCTCACCATCACGATCCGCTACGCAACTTCGGCAGCCCGTCACCAGGAGGACCCCCGATGGCCGAGCAGTACGCCGCCCCGCGCCTGACCACGCTCGGCTCGCTCGCCGAGCTGACCCTGCGCAACAAGGACTTCGGCCTCAAGAGCGACGGCGACTTCCTCTGCGCGGACGGCCAGGACCTCTACACGGTCTCCTGACCCGACCCGCGCGCACCGACGCGCGCACCGACGCGCGCACCGGGGCGCGCACCGACCCCCGCACCGACACCAGGAGGACGACGTGGCCCGACCCTACGAAGCACCGACCCTGACGACGCTGGGCTCCCTGGCGGAGCTGACGCTGGCGCCCAAGAGCTTCGGCGCCACCAGCGACGGCGACTTCCTGCAGGGCCGGCCGCTCTACACCGTCTCCTGCGACTGCCCCACGCCCCGCTGAGCCGGCGCTGAGCGGCTCCACCGGCACGGGCGCGGGCCCCCGCGGCGCGCAGCGCGCCGCGGGGGCCTTCGCGCGCGCCGTCCTGTCCGGCGCCGACCCCGCCGCCGCGCGCGCGGCCCTGCCCGCCGCGCCCGGCGTGCGGGTGCCGGCGCTGGAGCGGGTGGCGGCCCACCACCGCGTCGGCCCCTCGCTGGACCACCTGCTCGCCACCTCCCCGGCCGCGCCGGAGCTGGCGCCGCTGCGCGCCGCCACCCGCCGTCCCGCGCTCGTGCAGGGCGCCCGGCGCCTGACCGTGCAGCTGGACCTGCGCACGGTCGCGCAGGCCCTGGACGGGCTGCCGTGGGCGGTGCTCAAGGGCCCGGCGGCCGCGGCGACCCTGCACGGCGGCGCCCCGCGCGAGTTCCACGACCTCGACGTCCTCGTCGCGCCCGCCGCCTTCGGCGAGGCCCTGCGCGCCCTGGAGGCCCGCGGCGCCCGCGCGATGGACCCGGACTGGGCCGGCATCCGCGCCGCCGGCGCCGGCGAGATCGCCGTCGACCTGCCGCGCGGCACGTTCCTGGACCTGCACTGGCACCTGGTCAACCGCCCCGGGCGCCGCTCCCGCTTCCGCCTGGACGTGCCGGAGCTGCTCTCCCGGGCCCGCCCGGCGCAGCTGCTGGGCACCACCGCCCCCGTGCTGGACCCCGTGGACCAGCTGCACCACCTGGCCCTGCACGCCTGCCTGAGCGGGGCGTGGCGGCTGCTGTGGCTGTACGACCTGCGCCTGGGCGCGGCGGCCACCGGCGCGGACGGCTGGGCGGCGCTGGTGGAGCGCTGCGGGCGCGCCGGCACCGGCCTGGCGGTGGCGATGGCGCTGGGGCGCGCGCGCGACGTGCTGGGCGCCGACGTGCCGGCGCCGGCGCTGCGCGCGCTGGCCGGGCGCTCGCCGTGGACGGCGCTGGGGGCGGCCGCCACCGCGCTGCGGCCCCCGCACGCGCTCACCGAGGCGCGCCGCAACGGCGCGCTCGTGTACGCCTCCACCGCCGGCGGCACCGCCGCCAGCGCCCGGGAGCTGCTGGGGGCGCTGCACCGCCGCGCGGCGGGCGCCGCGGGTGCGGGCGCCTCGGGTGGCGCGGCGGGTGGCGCGGACGGCACCGCGGGTGCGGCCGCCGCGCAGGCCGCCGGCGCGGCGGTGCAGCGGATGGGCGCCGAGCGCGAGCACTACCTCGCCGAGGTGGCCGCCGGCCGCACTCGTTGAGACCTCTCAGCCACGCAGGGTAAGTTCACCGCGCCACACGCTGACGTCTGGTCGGTGTGCGCGACCGCGCGCCCCGCAACGACCGGTGTCGGAAGGACCGCTCCGTGACCCTCAGCACCACCTCGCCCCGTGCCGCGGAGACGCGGTGAGCGCCGCACCGGGATCGCTGCGCGCGGCCACCGCCAGCGGGGTCGTCTGGAGCGCCCTGCAGACGTGGACGGTGCGGGCCACCGCCGCCGGGGCGTTCATCGTCATCAGCCGGCAGCTGCAGCCCACCGAGTTCGGCCTGGTGGCGCTGGCGATGTCGGTCATCGCGGTGCTCACCCTGCTCAGCGACTCGGGCCTGGCCACGTTCATCGTGCGCGACAAGGAGCTCGACGAGCGCACCCGCAGCACCGCCTTCTGGACCAGCGTCGCGCTGTCGCTGGTGCTGGCCGGGCTGCTGGCGCTGCTGGCCGGGCCGGTCTCCGCGCTGTTCGACGAGCCCGACCTGGCCCCCGTGCTGCGGGTGCTGAGCCTGGGCGTGGTCCTCACCGGCGTGAACAGCGTGCCCACCGCGCTGCTGCGCCGCGACATGCGCTTCAAGTCGCTGGCGCTGCGCGGCACGGTGGCGACGTTCGTGGGCTCGGCGGTGGCGATCGTGCTGGCGCTGGCCGGGGCCGGGGTGTGGGCGCTGGTGACGCAGTCGCTGGTGCGCGGCGCCGTGGCCGCGGTGATCCTGTGGAGCTCGGTGCGCTGGTTCCCCCGCTCGGCCCCGCACCCGGCCACCGCCCGCTCGATGCTGTCCTTCGGCGGCAAGCTGCTGAGCATCGACCTGCTGCGCCAGGTGCAGGGCCGCGGCGAGGAGTTCGTCCTGGCCGGCGCGGCCGGGGCGAACACGCTGGGGCTGTGGACCGTGGCCACCCGCCTGATGCGCATCGTGCAGGAGACGGGCTCCTCGGTCGTGGGCACGGTGACGCTCTCGACGTTCAGCAAGCTGCAGGACGAGCGCCCGCGCCTGCACCGCGCCTACCGCACGAGCATGACCGCGGCGGGGCTGGTGATGTTCCCCTCCATGCTCTTCATCGCCGCCACCGGACCGGACCTGGTGCCGTTCCTGCTGGGGCAGCAGTGGGCCACCACGGGGTCGGTGGCGCAGGTCACCGCCGTCTCGGCCGCCCTGGGCACCTTCGGCTTCTTCGACCGGCAGGTGTTCATCGCGGTGGGCCGGCTGCGCCCGGAGGTCCTGCTGGTGACGGGCACCGTGCTGGCGCACCTGGTCATCGTGGTGCTCACGGTGCCGCACGGCCTGGTGGCGCTGGCGCTGGGCCTGCTGGGCCGCACGCTGCTGACGCTGCCGGTGCGGCAGGTCGTGCTGCACCGCGTGGCCGGCACGCCGTACTCGACCGTCGTGCTGCCGTGCCGGGTGCTGCTGGCCGCGGCGGTGATGGCCGGGTGCGTGTGGGGGCAGACGGCCCTGAGCGGGGACCTGGCGCAGTGGGCGCGCCTGCTGCTGGCGGTGGTGGTCGCGGCCGTCGCGTACCCGCTGGCGCTGCTGCTGCTGGCCCGCCCGGCCCTGGCGGAGTTCCGCGGGGACCTGGCGCGGGTGGTGCGCCGCCGGCGCCGTCCGGGCGCGAGCGCGGCCACGCCCCCGGCGGAGGCCGAGCCGGCCGAGCCGGCCGGGGCGCCGCAGCGCTGAGGCGTCGGCCGGCGCGCCGGGCCCCTGGAGGCCGACCTACGGTGCGTGTTCACGACAACACCCGTCGTGTAACCTGCGCGTCGGCCGGCGGGTGATCACCCGCACCGCCCCGGACCGCGGGGCCGGCCGCCGCCGCAGCAGCACCGGGAGGGGAGCCAGCGCGTTGGGCCACGTCCGCACCGAGCGCACCGCTCGCACCCCCGGGACGACGGCGAGCGCGCGGCGGGCGCGCATCGACCTGATCGTCACCGACGAGCCCGCCCACGGCCTGAACCGGTACGCCGGCGTGCTGGCCGGGGCCCTGCGCGCGGCCGGGCACGACGCGCGCGAGGTGCCCGTGCCCGCCGGGCGCCCGCTGGCCGCCGCCCGCGCCGCCCTGCGCGCCCGCCGCGCCGACGTCGTGCACCTGCAGCTCACCGACCGGTACCTGGGACCGGCGTGGGGGCAGCTGGCCGTGGCGGCGGCGCTGCGCGCGGCCCTGGCGGGCCGGCCGCTGTTCGTCACCGCCCACGACTTCCACACCGGCCGCGGCGAGCTGCTGCAGCGCCGGGCCCGGAACGCCCGCGGCGCGGCGCGCCGGCTGCTGACCCGCCTCGGCGTGGTCAGCCCGGGCTTCGACGCCACCGCCCGGCTGCTGCTGGGCTCGGCCGCGGGCGTGCTGACGTGCAGCGCCACCGAGGCCGAGAACCTCGCCTGGACCCGACCGCGGCGCAGCGCCGTCGTGCCGCACTACGTGGAGGAGCTGCCCGGGGAGCCCCTGCCGGTGGAGCAGGTGGACGAGCACCTCGTGGTCGTGGCCGGCTTCGTGCACCGCCGCAAGGCCCAGCACGTCGCGGTGGCCGCCCTGGCCCACCTGCCGGGCCACCGCCTGGTGCTGGCCGGCAGCGCGACCGAGCGCAACGCCGGCTACCTGCGCGAGGTGCTGGAGCTGGCCCGCGAGCTGGGCGTCGCCGAGCGCGTGGAGGTCACCGGGTACCTGCCCGACGCCGAGCTGCTGGCCCTGCTGCGCCGCGCCCGGGTGGCCGTGGCCCCCTACGAGCGGATCGCCGCCTCCGGCTCCCTCGCGACGCTGGTCGCCGCCGGCGTGCCGGTGGTGGTGCGCGCCACCCCCACCGTGGCGGAGCTGGCGGCGGCCTGCCCGACGGCGGTGGAGCTGTTCGAGGGCGAGGACCCCGCCGAGGTCGCCGCGGCCGTGCTGCGCTGCGCCGCCCGCCCCCTGCGGGAGCAGCGCGCCGAGCTGCGCGCGCGGGCCGCGGCGCTCTCGCCGGCGCGCACGGCGCGCGCGCACCTGGACGTGTACGCCACCGCCACCAGCGCCGCCGCCACCGGCGGGGCGCGCGAGGAGGACCCGGGAGCATGACGGCAGGCACCGCGGTGTGCGGCTTCTACGGGCGCGCGAACCTGGGCGACGAGGCGATCCTCGCCGGCCTGTGCGACGCGCTGGAGCGGGCCCGGCCCGGCGAGCGCGTGCTGGCCCTGTCGGCCGACCCGGCCGGCACGCGGCGCCAGCACGGGGTGGACGCGGCGTACCTGCGGGTGGCCGCCGAGCGGCCCTCCCGGTTCGGGCAGGTGCGCGCCGGGGTGCGCCGGGCGCGCCTGGCCGAGGCGCTGCTGAGCCGCGAGGGGTTCGTCCTGGGCGGCGGGGACCTGCTGCGCGACTCCCCCACCCAGGAGGTCGTGCAGGGGTGGCTGGGCCCGCTGCGCCTGGCGCAGTCGCTGCGGCGGCGCACGGCGGTGGCCGGCATCAGCGTCGGCGAGCTGTGGAAGCGCTCCTCGGAGGACGCCGTGCGCCGCGCCCTGGACGGCGCGGCGTTCGTGGTGACGCGCGACGAGCCGTCCACCGAGCGGCTGCGCGCGCTGGACGTGCAGGCGCCGCTGGACACGGCCCCGGACCTGGCGCTGCGGGTCTTCCCCCCCGACGACGGGTCGTCGCTGAGCGCCGGCGGGCCGCCGCGCGTGCTGGTCTCGGTGCGCGGGCTGGCCGACCGGGCGGACGCGGCGGCCAGCGGGCGGCACGAGCGGGCCAGCGGCGAGCTCGCCGCGGCGCTGGACGCGCTGGCCCGCGAGGGCGCGCAGGTGGAGCTGGTGCCGTTCCGCAGCCTGCCGGGCCAGCTGCAGCCGGTCGACGACGACTACGTCGCCTCCCTGGAGCTGGCGCACCGCGCGCGCGAGGGGCACCGGTTCGTCGTGCACCGGCACGTGGCGGACGTGGCCTCGCTGCGCGAGCTGCTGCGCGGGGCCTCCCTGGTGGTGGGCATGCGCCTGCACAGCGTGATCATGGCGGTGGGGATGCAGGTGCCGGTGCTGGCCGTCTCCTACGACCGCAAGGTGAGCAACTTCTGCCGCGAGGTGGGGCTGGAGGGCTCGTGCTGGGAGACCGGCGAGCTGGACGGCGAGCTGCTGGCCGCGGCGGCGCGCCGGGCCCTGGAGGGGCCGGCGCGCACCACGACGGCGGCGGCGGAGGAGTACCGCGCCCGCTCCGGCGTCGTCGTGGAGCGGCTGCGCGCCTGGGCGTGAGCCGCGCCCGGGCGGGCGCGGTGGGCCCGGCGGGCGCGGTCAGCGCGACGCGGCGCGCTCCGCCGGCGGGCGGCCGGGCAC
>NZ_JAAALM010000227.1 GCF_009906395.1 Kineococcus indalonis | reverse complement strand
GGGCGGGCAGGCGGGACGGGCAGGCGGGGCGAGCGGACCGGGGCGGTGGTGCCCCGGCCCCCTCAGCCGGCGTCGCTGAGCTTGCCGCGCAGCTGCAGGACGGCCTTGGTGTGCATCTGGCAGATGCGCGACTCGGTGACGCCCAGGACCCGGCCGATCTCGGCCAGGGTGAGGCCCTCGTAGTAGTAGAGGGTGACGACGATCTTCTCGCGCTCGGGCAGCTGGTTGATCGCGCGGGCGAGCAGGAACTTCGTCTCCTCGCCCTCGAAGGCGGCGACGGGGTCCTCGGCGCGGGTGTCCTCGAGGGTGTCGACGAGGGAGAGCTTGTCGCCCTTCTCCCCCGACACGCTCAGCAGCTCGTCCAGGGCGACGACGTTGACGTAGGAGACCTGGCTGAAGATGTGGTGCAGGTCCGACAGCGGGATGCCCATCCGCTCGGCGACCTCGGCCTCGGTGGGGGTGCGGTGCAGCTCGCCCTCGAGGGTGGCGTAGGTGCGCTCCACCTCGCGGGCCTTGCTGCGCACCGAGCGCGGGATCCAGTCGATGGCGCGCAGCTCGTCGATGATGGCGCCGCGGATGCGGGAGATGGCGTAGGTCTCGAACTTGATCGCGCGCTCGATGTCGAACTTCTCGATGGCGTCGATGAGGCCGAAGATGCCGTACGAGACCAGGTCGGCCTGCTCGATGTTGGGCGGCAGACCCACGCCGACGCGGCCGGCGACGTACTTCACCAGCGGCGAGTAGTGCATGATCAGCTTCTCGCGCACGAGCGCGTCGCCGCTGGCCTTGAACTCCACCCACATGGCGCGCAGGCGGGCCTCGGCCTCCTCCTGCTCGGGGGTGACCGGCCCCTTGCGGCTGGTGAAGCGGGCGTTGGCCTGCGGGCGCCCGGCGGGGCGCACCTCCTCGGCGGTGGCCTCCCCCAGGCCCTGGGCCGGGCTGTCGGCGCTGCCCTGGTCGGTCACCACGCTCAGGCCGGAGCCGGTGCGCTCCGACGGCGCGACGGCGGCGGCCTCGCGCCCCGATGGTGCGTCCACCGTGTCCTCCCCCCGGTGCGCCAGGCCCGCGGGGGGCCTGGCGGTGCGATCCCCGCGCACGCGGCGCGCGGACGTGCGTGCGGACCTGCTGGACCCGCCACCGTCAGCGTAGCGTGACCGGGCAACTCCTGAACGCTACGAGCGCCGGTCCGGACGCCGGGAGCGGTGCGCGCGGCGCACCGGGCCGGGCGGGCACCGCGTGCCAGGATGGCCGTGCGCGGTGCGACGGGTGCCGCGGGGCGCGGGCGCGACGTGGGCCCGCGCGGGCAGCACGCACGAGGGGCGAGGCAGTGGCGCAGCGGACGACGGTGGTCCTGACCGACGACGTGGACGGCGGCGAGGCGAGCGAGACCGTCCGCTTCGGCTTCGAGGGCACCCACTACGAGATCGACCTCAGCGCGACCAACGCCGAGAAGCTGCGCCGCGCGCTGGCCCCGTACGTCGAGCACGGCCGGCGCGTCAGCGGCCGGCGCGCGGCCGCGGGCACCTCCTCGTCGGCCGGCTCCTCCGCCTCCCGCCCGGCGGACGACGCCGACGCGGTGGACGGCGCCGCGGTGCGCGCGTGGGCGCGCGAGAACGGCATCGAGGTCAGCGACCGCGGCCGCATCAAGTCCGAGGTGGTCGAGCGGTACAAGCAGGCCGCGGGCTGAGCGCCGGGGCGGGCCGGAGCCGCTCACGACCCCGGCCCGCCCCGTCACCGCCGTACCCCGTCACCGGCCCGGCCCGGCCGGTGGCGGCGCTCAGTCGCCCTTGACGTTCACGACCTGGTGCAGGGTGTGCCTGACCTCCACCAGGTCCGCGGCGTCGGCCATGACGACGTCGACGTCCTTGTAGGCGGCGGGGATCTCGTCGAGGAAGGCGTCGGTGTCGCGGTACTCGATGCCCCGCATCGCCTCGCGCAGCTGCTCGCGGGTGAACCGCTTGCGCGCCGCGGTGCGGCTGAACTCCCGCCCGGCGCCGTGCGGGGAGGAGTTCAGCGACTCGCGGTTGCCCTTGCCGACGACGACGTAGCTCGCCGTGCCCATGGAGCCGGGGATCAGGCCGGCGCGGCCGGCGCTCGCGTCGATGGCACCCTTGCGCGACAGCCACACCCGGCGCCCGTAGTGCTCCTCCACGACCGTGTAGTTGTGGTGGCAGTTGATGCGCTCCTGCTCGCGCACCGGCTCGTCGAGGAACCCCGCCAGGCACGCGGCGACGCGGTCCATCATCTCCTCGCGGTTGAGCAGGGCGAAGTGCTGCGCCCAGCGCAGGTCCGAGACGTAGGCCTCGAACTCGGGCGTGCCCTCCACCAGGTGGGCGAGGTCCGCGTCAGGCAGGTCCAGGCCCTCCCGGCGGGCGCGCTGCTTGGCGACGGCGATGTGGTGCACCGCCAGCTTGTTGCCCGGGCCGCGCGAGCCGGAGTGCAGGAACAGCCAGACGCGGTCCTCCTCGTCCAGGCTGACCTCGATGAAGTGGTTGCCGGAGCCCAGGGAGCCCAGCGCCATGCGCCAGCGCGGCGCGAGCGACTCGCGGAAGGCCGCGCGCTCCGGCTCGGTCGCCTCCAGCTCGGCCACCCGCGGCGCCGCCGTGGCGCTGAGCGCGCGGTTGGCCGCGCCGGCCGACAGGGGCACGCTGCGCTCGATCGCCACGCGCAGCACCGACAGGTCCCGTCCGCGCAGCGCGTCGGCGCCGAACTGCGTGCGCACCGCGATCATGCCGCAGCCGATGTCGACGCCCACCGCGGCGGGGATGAGCGCGCGGTCGGTGGGGATCACCGAGCCGACCGTCGCGCCCTTGCCGAGGTGCGCGTCGGGCATGAGGGCGACGTGGGGGTGGATGAACGGCAGGCGCGAGGTGGTCAGCGCCTGGCGCCGGGTGCCCTCGTCGAGGATCGACGCCCAGTTCAGCAGCTTCTCGTCCAGCTTCTCCACGGCCCTGCCACTCCTGTCCCCGGTACGACGACCGGTTGCGCCGCAACGGCTCTCGCGCAGCGCAGAGATCGACCGTACGGGCTGCGCCCCCGCTGCGCCCACCGGTTTCCCCCCTCCTGCGTACCTCCGCGGCGGGCCCGGCGCGAGCCGGGCCTCAGCGCGGCGGGGTGGGCGTGCCCAGCCGCCAGCCCGCCCCGTGGCGCACGGCGGTGCCCGCCAGCTCCAGGCGGCCCAGCAGGGCGTGCACGGCCGCCACCTCCAGCCCGGCGGCCTTGGCGATGCGCTCGGTGCTGGCCGCGCTGCGCCGCGGCAGCGACTCGGCCACGCGCAGCTCCTCGGGCCCCAGGCCGTCGAAGGGGCGCCGCTGCGCGTCCGCGGGTGCGGGCGCGGGTGCCGTCCCCACGGGCCCGAGCAGCTCGGCGACGTCGTCGGCGCAGGTGACGCAGACCGCGCCGCGCTCGCGCAGCAGCCGGTGGCACCCGGCCGAGGCGGCGGAGGTGACCGGTCCGGGCACCGCGCCGACGGGCCGCAACAGCCTCTCGGCCCGCTCGGCGGTGGACAGCGCCCCCGAGCGCCACGCGGCCTCCACCACGACCGTGCCGAGGGTGGCGGCGGCGATCAGGCGGTTGCGCTCCAGGAAGCGCCAGCGGGTGTGGTCGGCGCCGCAGGGCACCTCGCTGACCAGGGCCCCCTCGCGGGCCAGCCGGCCCAGCAGCGCGGCGTTGCCCGCCGGGTAGGGGCGGTCCACCCCGCCGGCGAGCACGGCCACGCTGGTGCCGCCCACGGCCAGCGCCGCGCGGTGCGCCACCGCGTCCACGCCGGAGGCGCCACCGCTGACGACGGTGAACCCGCGCTCGGCCAGGCCGGCGGCGATCTCGGAGGTGACGTGCTCGCCGTAGGCGGTGCTGGCCCGCGAGCCGACCACCGCGGCGCTGCGCCGCACGGCCCCGGCCAGGTGGGCGGGGCCGCGCACCCACAGCGCCAGCGGCGCGCCCAGGGGCCGCTCGGGGCCGCCGTGGTGGGCGAGGTCGTCCAGCCCCGCGGGCCACTCGTCGTCGCCGGGCACGACCAGGCGCCCGCCCACGGCGCGCGCGCGGGCGAGGTCGGCGAGGGGGTCGGTGTCCTCCAGCCGGGTCCGCCAGCGCCGCGGGCCGCGGCCGGTGACGACCGCCTCCAGGGCCAGGGCGGCGCCGACCTCGGCGACCAGGGCGGCGGCGGCCGCGTCACCGGGTTCGACCAGCCGGCTCCATGCCGCGCGGGCCAGCCGCTCGTCGTCCAGGGCGGGACGCAGCGCGGGCGGCACCCGCCGCACGGTCACCGGGCGCTCGGGCACCGGGCGCCCGGGCACGTCGTCGGTGCTCACGCGGCGGCGCCGGGCACCGCGCCGGGCACGCCGCGCAGCGCCAGCGCCCGGCCCACGTCGTCGCGGTCGGGGGCCGGCGCCCCGCGCAGGTCGGCCACGGTCCACGCCACCCGCAGGACGCGGTCCAGCCCGCGCAGCGTCAGCGCCCCGCGCTCCATGGCCCGGTCGAGGTCGACGGTCACCGAGGGCGGCAGGCGCAGCGCCCCGCGCAGCAGCGGGCCGCGCAGCTCGCCGTTGCAGCGCGCCCCGTGCGGGGACAGGCGCTCGGCGGCCAGAGCGCGGGCCGCGCGCACCCGGGCGGCCACGGCGGCGGTGTCCTCGCCCGCCGCGCCCTCGGCCACCTGGGCGCGGGTGACGGCCCGCACGTCCACGCGCACGTCGACCCGGTCCAGCAGCGGACCGGACAGCTTGGCGGCGTAGCGGCGCCGGGCCTGGGCGGTGCAGGTGCACTCCAGCCCCCGGCCCACCGCGCGCCCGCACGGGCAGGGGTTGGCGGCCAGCACGAGCTGGAAGCGCGCCGGGTAGCGCGCCGCGCCGCGGGCGCGGTGCAGCACCAGCTCCCCCTGCTCCAGCGGCTGGCGCAGCGCCTCCAGGACGCGGGCCTCGAACTCGGGGGCCTCGTCGAGGAAGAGCACCCCGCGGTGCGCGCGGGAGGCGGCGCCCGGGCGCGGCACGCCGCTGCCGCCGCCGACGACGGAGGCGACCGAGGCGGTGTGGTGCGGGTCCTCGTAGGGCGGCCGGGTGATCAGGGCCCCGGCGCCCGGGCGCGAGCGCAGGGCGCCGGCCACGGAGTGCACCGCGGTGACCTCCAGGGCCGCCTGCTCGTCCAGGTCGGGCAGCAGCCCGGGCAGCCGGGCGGCCAGCATCGTCTTGCCGGCCCCCGGCGGGCCCGACATCAGCAGGTGGTGGGCGCCCGCGGCGGCCACCTCCAGGGCGAAGCGGGCGTCGCCCTGGCCCACGACGTCGGCGAGGTCCGGCGCCGGGCGCGCCGCGCCGGCCGCCGGCGGTGCCGGCGCCAGCGGCGGCTCGGGCAGCTCGGGGGGCGGGTCCCCGCGGTAGTCGGCGACGAGCTCGGCGAGCCAGCGCACCCCGCGCACGCGCACGCCCGGCACGAGCGCGGCCTCCTCGGCGGTGGCGGCGGGCACGACGACGGAGCGCACGCCGGCGCGCGCGGCGGCCAGCACGGCCGGCAGGACGCCGTCGACGGCCCGCACGCTGCCGTCCAGCCCCAGCTCGCCCAGGTGCACGGCGCCGGCGGAGGCGTCGGCGGGCAGCACCCCGCTGGCGGTCAGGGCGGCGACGGCGACGGCGAGGTCGAACCCCGAGCCGGACTTGGGCAGCGTCGCCGGGGAGAGGTTCACCGTGATGCGCTGCTGCGGCAGCGGGCAGCCGGAGTTGGCCGTCGCCGCGCGCACCCGGTCCTTGGCCTCGTGCAGGGAGGCGTCGGGCAGGCCGACGAGCACGAAGGCGGGCAGCCCCGGGGAGATGTCCGCCTCGACCTGCACCAGGTGCCCGTCCAGGCCCACCAGGCCCACGGCCAGGGCGCGCGCCAGTGCCATCAGGACACCCCGCGCAGGTGCTCGACGTGCGCGGCGCCGCGCGCCGGCAGTGTCACGGCGACCACGTCCAGGCGCACCCGGGGCGGGTGCTGACCGGGGTGGGCCCGCAGCCACTCCCCCGCCAGCCGCCGCAGCCGCGCCAGCTTCGCCGGCGTGACGGCCTCCACGGCGCTGCCCGCGCGCGTGCTGCGGCGGG
>NZ_JAAALM010000226.1:2492-6095 GCF_009906395.1 Kineococcus indalonis | reverse complement strand
GAGTGGCCGGCGGTGTCCTACTCTCCCACCCAGTCTCCCGAGCAGTACCATCGGCGCTGGCGGGCTTAGCTTCCGGGTTCGGAATGTGACCGGGCGTTTCCCCACCGCTATGACCACCGGACCACGAGGACCGGATCAACAACCACGGTTGCGACCCGAGAACCACACAGCGGACGCTCACACACACCTACACCACCTACGACAACTCAACCCACCGACTGCTTCACGGTTCCTGCGCCGCGGTACCCCGCCACCACAAGACCTCCTCCGCGCCCCTGCTCATCCAGGACCCTTCAGCACTCAACACCACCCCGCACACCCGCCCACCCCACGCCCCCGCGTTCACGGAGAGCAACGAGTGGATGCTGGTGTGCACTGGTGACAAGCGATCGGCTTATTAGTACCGGTCAGCTCCACGACTCTTTCGTCATCGCTTCCACACCCGGCCTATCAACCCCGTAGTCTGCAGGGAGCCTCTCACCCCTTTCACAGGGCATGGAAACCTCATCTCGAAGCAGGCTTCCCGCTTAGATGCCTTCAGCGGTTATCCCTTCCGAACGTAGCCAACCAGCCATGCTCCTGGCGGAACAACTGGCACACCAGAGGTTCGTCCGTCCCGGTCCTCTCGTACTAGGGACAGCCCTTCTCAAGTTTCCTGCGCGCGCAGCGGATAGGGACCGAACTGTCTCACGACGTTCTAAACCCAGCTCGCGTACCGCTTTAATGGGCGAACAGCCCAACCCTTGGGACCTACTCCAGCCCCAGGATGCGACGAGCCGACATCGAGGTGCCAAACCATGCCGTCGATATGGACTCTTGGGCAAGATCAGCCTGTTATCCCCGGGGTACCTTTTATCCGTTGAGCGACCGCGATTCCACACTCCACGGCCGGATCACTAGTCCCGACTTTCGTCCCTGCTCGACATGTCTGTCTCACAGTCAAGCTCCCTTGTGCACTTGCACTCGACACCTGATTGCCAACCAGGCTGAGGGAACCTTTGGGCGCCTCCGTTACTCTTTAGGAGGCAACCGCCCCAGTTAAACTACCCACCAGGCACTGTCCCTGATCCGGATCACGGACCGAAGTTAGACATCCAGAACGACCAGAGTGGTATTTCAACGGCGACTCCACGACCACTAGCGTGACCGCTTCACAGTCTCCCACCTATCCTACACAAGCCGTTCCGAACACCAATACCAAGCTATAGTGAAGGTCCCGGGGTCTTTCCGTCCTGCTGCGCGTAACGAGCATCTTTACTCGTAGTGCAATTTCGCCGAGTTCGCGGTTGAGACAGCGGGGAAGTCGTTACGCCATTCGTGCAGGTCGGAACTTACCCGACAAGGAATTTCGCTACCTTAGGATGGTTATAGTTACCACCGCCGTTTACTGGCGCTTAAGTTCTCAGCGTCCCCGCGCGAAGCGGGTAACCGGTCCCCTTAACGTTCCAGCACCGGGCAGGCGTCAGTCCGTATACATCGTCTTGCGACTTCGCACGGACCTGTGTTTTTAGTAAACAGTCGCTTCCCCCTGGTCTCTGCGGCCCTCAAGAGCTAGCCGGCCAGCGGCTTCACTCCTCAGGCCCCCCTTCTCCCGAAGTTACGGGGGCATTTTGCCGAGTTCCTTAACCACGATTCACTCGATCGCCTCGGTATTCTCTACCTGACCACCTGAGTCGGTTTAGGGTACGGGCGGCTCGAACCTCGCGCCGAGGCTTTTCTAGACAGCATGGGATCACCCTGCTTCCCCCTTGCGGGGTCACCATCAGGTCTCAGGCTCGACATCGAAGTCAGAGGTGCGGATTTGCCTGCACCTCGCCCTACGCCCTTGGACGTGGACAACCATCGCCACGCGGAAGCTACCCTCCTGCGTCACCCCTGTTAATACGCTTGCCTACTACCGGATCGGGCCGCACGCGCCACCGAGCCGCGCCCGAAGGCAACGACCGGCTTAGGGTGCTTAGCATCACCGGATTCGACATGGACGGTTCTGCGCCGGTACGGGAATATCAACCCGTTGTCCATCGACTACGCCTGTCGGCCTCGCCTTAGGTCCCGACTTACCCAGGGCGGATGAACCTGGCCCTGGAACCCTTGGTCAATCGGCGGACGGGTTTCTCACCCGTCATTCGCTACTCATGCCTGCATTCTCACTCGTGTGCAGTCCACGGCACGATCACTCGACCGCTTCACCCCGCACACGACGCTCCCCTACCCACCCACACACCTGCACCCCCCCGATCTCCCGGGAGGGCGGAGCTTCACGTGTGAGTGCCACAGCTTCGGCGGTGTGCTTGAGCCCCGCTACATTGTCGGCGCGGAATCACTTGACCAGTGAGCTATTACGCACTCTTTCAAGGGTGGCTGCTTCTAAGCCAACCTCCTGGTTGTCTGCGCGACTCCACATCCTTTCCCACTTAGCACACGCTTAGGGGCCTTAGCTGATGATCTGGGCTGTTTCCCTCTCGACTACGAAGCTTATCCCCCGCAGTCTCACTGCCACGCTCTGACTTACCGGCATTCGGAGTTTGGCTGACGTCAGTAACCCGGTGGGGCCCATCGGCCATCCAGTAGCTCTACCTCCGGCAAGAAACACGCGACGCTGCACCTAAATGCATTTCGGGGAGAACCAGCTATCACGGAGTTTGATTGGCCTTTCACCCCTACCCACAGCTCATCCCCCAGGTTTTCAACCCTGGTGGGTTCGGTCCTCCACGCGGTCTTACCCGCGCTTCAACCTGGCCATGGGTAGATCACTCCGCTTCGGGTCTAGAGCACGCGACTGAAACGCCCTGTTCGGACTCGCTTTCGCTACGGCTTCCCCACCCGGGTTAACCTCGCCACGTACCACTAACTCGCAGGCTCATTCTTCAAAAGGCACGCCGTCACAGGTGCAAAGCCTGCTCCGACGGATTGTAGGCACACGGTTTCAGGTACTATTTCACTCCCCTCCCGGGGTGCTTTTCACCCTTCCCTCACGGTACTGGTCCGCTATCGGTCATCAGGAAGTATTTAGGCTTACCAGGTGGTCCTGGCAGATTCACACGAGATTCCACGAGCCCCGTGCTACTCGGGTAGCGCGCCCAGACAGGCCGCGACATTTCGCCTACGGGGGTCTCACCCACTGCGCCGGACCTTCCCAGGCCCTTCGGCTATGCCACGACTTTCTCACTGTCCGAGGCGTCGGTAGCCGCCTCCGGCACACACCCACAACCCCGCCCGTGCAACCCCTACCGGGTCTGACACACGGAGGCGGTTTAGCCTCGTCCGCTTTCGCTCGCCACTACTCACGGAATCACTGTTGTTTTCTCTTCCTGTGGGTACTGAGATGTTTCACTTCCCCACGTTCCCTCCACGCACCCTATACATTCAGGTGCGGGTGACCGCCCATGACGACGGCCGGGTTTCCCCATTCGGACACCCTCGGATCACCGTTCGGTTGCCAACTCCCCGAGGCTTATCGCAGGCTCCCACGTCCTTCATCGGCTCCTGATGCCAAGGCATCCACCGTGCGCCCTTACACACTTGCCACCACCACACACCACCACCCACCCCACCCGCGAACGGGACGACACCCGCGAACGGGACGACACCCGCGAACGGGAC
>NZ_JAAALM010000226.1:0-2392 GCF_009906395.1 Kineococcus indalonis | reverse complement strand
CACCCGCGAACGGGACGACACCCGCGAACGGGACGACACCCGCGAACGGGACCACAGGGGCGAGGCGATCGGTGCGCGAGGCGGCGTTGAGTCAAAGAACCCAAACCACAAAGACACAGAAAAGATCTACTCGACGAAGCACCACGACAAAGAACCAAAAAGCAGTCATTGTCACTGCAATGCTCGCGTCCACTGTGCAGTTCTCAAGCAACAACCAGGAACCCGCTCCGGGGGCGAAGGGCACCGGACACCGGTGCGCCGCGCAGGATCGCAGACCCCACGCCCCACCGACCGATGTGCCCTTCCGGAGCGGTCCTGACAGAGCAGAACAGACCCCCACCACCGGCGGCGCGACGCCGCCGGCGGTGGGTGCCCGGTCCCTCAGGACCCAACAGTGCGCCAGGTGCTCACCACCGTCACCGGTACCGGCGTTCCCCACTGCGCCCGGGCCTGTTCCCAGGACCCGCCGCAGCCGTACTAGCCACCGATTCGACGATGAGCACCGTGTTGATGTTCCACCCTCGAGCACCGACCTCCGGACGATCGCCGGAGTAGACGGTCCACCCCGACCCACCGGCGAGGACGAACCTCACGCGAGGGGCGGGCTGATGCTCCTTAGAAAGGAGGTGATCCAGCCGCACCTTCCGGTACGGCTACCTTGTTACGACTTCGTCCCAATCGCCAGTCCCACCTTCGACAGCTCCCTCCCTTGCGGGTTGGGCCACCGGCTTCGGGTGTTACCGACTTTCATGACGTG
Source organism: Kineococcus indalonis (assembly GCF_009906395.1). Classification (GTDB taxonomy): domain Bacteria; phylum Actinomycetota; class Actinomycetes; order Actinomycetales; family Kineococcaceae; genus Kineococcus; species Kineococcus indalonis. Next base: position 1,635 of record NZ_JAAALM010000226.1, on the reverse strand, counting down.
ACGGGCGGTGTGTACAAGGCCCGGGAACGTATTCACCGCAGCGTTGCTGATCTGCGATTACTAGCGACTCCGACTTCACGGGGTCGAGTTGCAGACCCCGATCCGAACTGAGACCAGCTTTTTGGGATTCGCTCCACCTCGCGGTATCGCAGCCCTCTGTACTGGCCATTGTAGCATGCGTGAAGCCCAAGACATAAGGGGCATGATGATTTGACGTCATCCCCACCTTCCTCCGAGTTGACCCCGGCAGTCTCCCATGAGTCCCCGCCATCACGCGCTGGCAACATGGAACGAGGGTTGCGCTCGTTGCGGGACTTAACCCAACATCTCACGACACGAGCTGACGACAACCATGCACCACCTGTGCACGGCCACCTAAATGAAGCTCCATCTCTGGAGCGCCACCGTGCATGTCAAGCCTTGGTAAGGTTCTTCGCGTTGCATCGAATTAATCCGCATGCTCCGCCGCTTGTGCGGGCCCCCGTCAATTCCTTTGAGTTTTAGCCTTGCGGCCGTACTCCCCAGGCGGGGCGCTTAATGCGTTAGCTGCGGCACGGAGTCCGTGGAATGGACCCCACACCTAGCGCCCAACGTTTACGGCATGGACTACCAGGGTATCTAATCCTGTTCGCTCCCCATGCTTTCGCTCCTCAGCGTCAGTTACGGCCCAGAGACCCGCCTTCGCCACCGGTGTTCCTCCTGATATCTGCGCATTTCACCGCTACACCAGGAATTCCAGTCTCCCCTACCGCACTCAAGTGTGCCCGTACCCACTGCAAGCTCAGAGTTGAGCCCTGAGTTTTCACAGCAGACGCGACACACCGCCTACGAGCTCTTTACGCCCAATAATTCCGGACAACGCTTGCACCCTACGTATTACCGCGGCTGCTGGCACGTAGTTAGCCGGTGCTTCTTCTGCAGGTACCGTCACCGCACCGGAGCGCGGCTTCTTCCCTGCTGAAAGAGGTTTACAACCCGAAGGCCGTCATCCCTCACGCGGCGTCGCTGCATCAGGCTTGCGCCCATTGTGCAATATTCCCCACTGCTGCCTCCCGTAGGAGTCTGGGCCGTGTCTCAGTCCCAGTGTGGCCGGTCGCCCTCTCAGGCCGGCTACCCGTCGTCGCCTTGGTGGGCCATCACCCCACCAACAAGCTGATAGGCCGCGAGCCCATCCCCAGCCGAAAAGACTTTCCACCCGCGTCGGATGCCCGAGCGGGTCGTATCCGGTATTAGCCACCGTTTCCAGTGGTTGTCCCGGAGCTGAGGGCAGGTTGCTCACGTGTTACTCACCCGTTCGCCACTGATCCCCCCGAAGGGTTCACCGTTCGACTTGCATGTGTTAAGCACGCCGCCAGCGTTCGTCCTGAGCCAGGATCAAACTCTCCGTCGAAAAAACCATAGACCCACCACGACCCCTCAGGGCCCCGGCCGGTCACAGCCCAATGACTTGCCTAGTTTGACCTCTGATCTCGAAAGTCCCACCACCTCCTGGCGAGGAGGCGGCGGGGTTCAACACCAAAGGAATTCCGAAGCGATCCCCCCACCCGGCGGACACCGGAGGAGAAGAACGCCACGGGGTTGATTGTTTGGCATCAACACTTGGCACACTGTTGAGTTCTCAAGAACCGGACGCAC
>NZ_JAAALM010000225.1:2277-6138 GCF_009906395.1 Kineococcus indalonis | reverse complement strand
CGGCGTCTACCCTGCCGGGGTGACTGCACCCAGCTCGGCACCCCGTCCCCGCAAGCCCCGGGACGGCGACGGGTCCGAGGGCTACACCGCGGCGCACCTGCTGGTCCTGGAGGGCCTGGAGGCGGTGCGCAAGCGCCCCGGCATGTACATCGGCTCCACCGACTCCCGCGGCCTCATGCACTGCCTGTGGGAGATCATCGACAACTCCGTGGACGAGGCCCTCGGCGGGCACTGCACCCGCATCGACGTGGTGCTGCACGCCGACGGCTCGGTCGAGGTCCGCGACGACGGCCGCGGCGTGCCCGTGGACGTCGAGCCGCGCACCGGCCTGTCCGGCGTCGAGGTCGTCTTCACCCACCTGCACGCCGGCGGCAAGTTCGGCGGCGGGTCCTACTCGGCCTCCGGCGGCCTGCACGGCGTGGGCGCCAGCGTGGTCAACGCGCTCTCGGCGCGCCTGGACGTCGAGGTCGACCGCGGCGGCAAGACGTACGCCACCAGCTTCCGGCGCGGGGTGCCGGGCCGCTACGCCGGCCCGGGCCCGGAGGCGCCGTTCGAGCCGGTGAAGGGCCTGGAGGTGGTGGGCCGCGCCAAGCGGGGCGTGACGGGCACCCGGGTGCGCTACTGGGCGGACCCGCAGATCTTCCTCAAGGACGCGCGCTTCTCCTACGAGGACCTCGCCGCCCGCGCCCGCCAGACGGCCTTCCTGGTGCCGGGGTTGCGCATCGTGGTGCGCGACGCGCGCGGGCTGCCGGGCACTCCGGGCGCCGAGGGCCCGGTGGAGGAGGTCTTCCAGCACGACGGCGGCATCGCCGAGTACGCCGACTACCTCTCCCCGGACGCCGCGCTGACGCCCGTGTGGAGCCTGCACGGCACCAGCACCTTCACCGAGACCGTCCCGGTCCTCGACGACGCCGGGCACATGAACTCCCAGGACGTGGAGCGCGAGTGCGTGGTGGACGTGGCGCTGCGCTGGGGCACCGGCTACGACACGGTGGTCCGCTCCTTCGTCAACATCATCGCCACGCCCAAGGGCGGCACCCACCTCGCCGGCTTCGAGACGGCGCTGCTGGGGGTGCTGCGCGACCAGCTGAAGACGCGGCCCAAGCTCAAGCCCGGCAAGGACGAGACCCTGGAGAAGGACGACGTCACGGCCGGCATGACGGCCGTGGTGACGGTCCGCCTGGCCGAGCCGCAGTTCGAGGGGCAGACCAAGGAGGTGCTGGGCACCGCGGCGGTGCGCGGCATCGTGCGCGAGACGGTGCGCCGCGAGCTGACCGCCCTGTTCGAGTCCCCGCGGCGCGAGGACAAGCAGCAGACCGCGCTGGTGCTGGAGAAGGTCTCCGCGGAGATGAAGAGCCGCGTCTCGGCGCGCCTGCACAAGGAGACGCAGCGGCGCAAGAACGCCCTGGAGTCCTCCTCGCTGCCGGCGAAGCTGAAGGACTGCCGCTCCGACGACACCACGCGCACCGAGCTGTTCCTGGTGGAGGGCGACTCGGCGCTGGGCACCGCGATGGGGGCGCGCAACTCCGAGCACCAGGCGCTGCTGCCGCTGCGCGGCAAGATCCTCAACGTCCAGAAGGCGTCCGTGGCGGACATGCTCAAGAACGCCGAGTGCGCCTCGATCATCCAGGTGGTCGGCGCCGGGTCGGGCCGCAGCTTCGACCTGTCCGCCGTGCGCTACGGCAAGATCGTGCTGATGACCGACGCCGACGTGGACGGCGCGCACATCCGCACGCTGCTGCTGACGCTGTTCTTCCGGTACATGCGCCCCCTGGTGGAGGCCGGGCGGGTCTTCGCCGCCGTGCCGCCGCTGCACCGCATCGAGGTCAACGGCACGGGGCGGGCGAAGAAGGAGGTGATCTACACCTACTCCGACGCCGAGCTGCGCCGCGTGACCGCGGACCTGAACCGCCGCGGCCGCACCTACAAGGACCCCCAGCGCTACAAGGGCCTGGGGGAGATGGACGAGGACCAGCTCGCCGAGACCACCATGGAGCCGCAGCACCGCACGCTGCGGCGGGTGACGATCGCCGACGGCGAGGCGGCCGAGCGCGTCTTCGAGCTGCTGATGGGCAACGACGTCGCCCCGCGCAAGGACTTCATCATCGCCGGTGCCGCGCGGCTGGACCGCGAGCGCATCGACGCCTGAGCGGCGCTCCCGACCTCCCCGCGGCCGCCCGGCCGCGGGGGCGTCCCCACGCCCGCCCCGAACACCGCGTGTGGGACCCGGTCCGGTTTCCTGTCCGAACCGGCCCGTTTGCTTGACGTCTCGTCCGTTTCGGGCCCATCATCGTCGCCACCGGAGCCCTCCGGGCCCCGCACCGCAGCGGGTGGGCAGCGGCTCAGCACGGATGACGGAGTCGGCGATGTACGCACCGGAGCGCCACCAGGCGATCCTCGACACGGCCCGCGCCGCCGGGCGCGTGGAGGTCACCGCCCTGGCCGAGTCCCTCGACGTCACCCCCGAGACGATCCGCCGCGACCTGACCGCCCTGGAGCGCCACGGCCTGGTGCGCCGCGTGCACGGCGGGGCCATCCCCGTGGAGCGCCTGGGCGCCGAGCCGGCGGTGGGCGAGCGCCAGGGCGTGTTCGGCGCCGAGAAGGAGCGCATCGCCGCCGCCGCCCTGGCCGAGCTGCCCGTGGGCGGCACGGTCGTCGTCGACGCCGGCACCACCACCGCCCGCTTCGCCGAGCTGCTGCCCACCGACCGCGACCTCGTCGTCGTCACCCACGGCCTGCAGGTGGCCCAGGCGCTGGCCACCCGCCCGAACGTCACCCTGCACCTGGTCGGCGGGCAGGTGCGCCCGCGCACCCTGGCCGCCGTCGGCGCCTGGGCCGAGCGCGCCCTGGCCGAGGTGCTCGCCGACGTGTGCTTCCTCGGCACCAACGGCCTGAGCGCCGAGCGGGGCCTGAGCACGCCCGACCTGGCCGAGGCCGGCGTCAAGCGCGCCCTGATGCGCGCCGCCCGCCGCACCGTCGTCCTGGCCGACCGCTCCAAGCTGGGCCGCGACGACTTCGCCCACGTCGCCGACCTGGAAGGGGTCGACACGGTGATCACGGACACCGGGGCGGACCCCGGCGTCGTCGCCGACGTCGAGGCCGCCGGGCCCAGGGTGGTGCTGGCGTGAGCGCCGGGCACCCGGCGGTGCTGACCGTCACCCCCAACCCCAGCGTCGACCGCACCCTCGAGCTGGACGTCCTCACCCGCGGCGAGGTGCACCGCGCCACCGGCGCCTCGGTGGAGGCCGGCGGCAAGGGCGTCAACGTCGCGCGCGCCCTGGCCCGGCACGGCGCGCGCGCCACGGCCGTGCTGCCGTGCGGCGGCGTCGACGGCGAGCTGCTCGTGGCCCTGCTCGCGCCCCAGCGCGTGGAGGTGGTGCCCGTGGCCATCGCCGGGGCGGTGCGCAGCAACACCACGGTCGTCGAGGCCGACGGCACCACCACCAAGCTCAACGAGGCCGGCCCGCACCTGGGCGCGCCGGAGGTCGAGGCGCTGCTGCGCACGGTGCGCGCCCGCCTCACCGTCGGCCCGCGCTGGCTGGCCACCTCCGGCAGCCTGCCGCCGGGCGCCCCGGTGGACCTGCACGCCCGCCTGGTGCGCCTGGCCCGCGCGGCCGGCACCCCCGCGGCCGTGGACACCTCCGGCGCCGCCCTCGCTGCGGCCGTCGAGGCCGGCCCCGACGTCGTCAAGCCCAACCTCGAGGAGCTGCGCGAGCTGGTGGCCCGCGAGCTGCTCACGGTCGGCGACGTGCGCGCCGCGGCGGCCGAGCTGCGCGCGCGCGGCTGCGGCGACGTCCTCGTCAGCCTCGGCGGGGCCGGCGCGCTGCTGGTCACCGCCGGCGGCACCTGGTGGGCCGGCGG
>NZ_JAAALM010000225.1:0-2267 GCF_009906395.1 Kineococcus indalonis | reverse complement strand
CCCCGCCCCTGGTGCCGCGCAGCACGGTCGGCGCGGGGGACTGCACCCTCGCCGGCTACCTGCACCAGCAGGGCCCGGCGCCGCGGCGCCTGGCCACCGCGGTCGCGTGGGGACGCGCGGCCGTGCTGCTGCCGGGCAGCACCGTGCCCGGCCCCGAGCAGACCGCAGCGGGCGCCGCCGGCGTCCGCGTCGTGCAGAACCCCGACCCCGAGACCCCCGTGAAGGACCTGCAGCCGTGAGCGACACCGCGAACACCCCGGACCTGATCACCCCCGAGCTCGTCGTCGCCGACCTGCGCGCGATCGACCGCGTCGACGCGACCCGCCAGCTGGCCCGGGTGCTGCAGGCGGCCGGCCGGGTCACCGACCTGGAGCAGTTCCTCGCCGACGTCGCCGCCCGCGAGGAGCAGATGGCCACCGGCATCCCCGGCGGCATCGGCCTGCCCCACGCCCGCTCCGCGGCCGTCACGGTCCCCAGCCTGGCCCTGGGCCGCGTCACCACCGGCGAGCGCGTCGACTTCGGCGCCCCGGACGGCCCGGCCGACCTCGTCCTCCTCATCGCGGCCCCCACCACCGGCGAGGCCGACCACATGACCATCCTCGCCGCGCTGGCCCGCAAGCTCGTGCACGTCTCGTTCCGCCAGTCCCTGCTCGACGCCCCCGACGCCGCGTCGGTGGCCCGGACCGTCATGGAAGAGGTCTACGGACGATGAAGCTCGTCGCCATCACGTCCTGCCCCACGGGCATCGCCCACACCTACATGGCCGCCGAGGCCCTGGAGCAGGCGGGCAGGGCCGCCGGCCACGAGGTGGACGTGGAGACGCAGGGCGCGGCGGGGTCCGCGCCGTTCGACCCCGCCGTCGTCGCCGCCGCCGACGGCGTCATCTTCGCCGCGGACCTGGAGGTGCGCGACAAGGAGCGCTTCGCCGGCAAGCCGTTCGTCGACGTGGGCGTGAAGAGGGCCGTCGCCGACGCCCCCGGCGTCGTGGCCGCCGCCGTCGCCGCCGTCGAGGTCGCCCGGCGCGGCGCCGCCGCGCCGGCCCCGGCCGGTGCGGCGAGCGCCGCGGCCGGTGCCGCGCCCGCCACCGGGTCCGCCTCCCGCCCAGGTCCCGCCACCCGGGTGCGCCAGTGGCTCATGACGGGCGTCAGCTACATGATCCCGTTCGTCGCCGCCGGTGGCATCCTCATCGCCCTGGCGTTCATGCTGGGCGGCTACGAGATCGCCCTGGACCGCGGCGACCAGAGCGCCGGCGCCTACTTCACCGGCCTGTTCGCCGAGGGCTTCGACACCGGCAGCCGCGAGCAGTGGGCCGGCCTGCTGCTCGTCGTCGGGCAGGCGGCGTTCGGCTTCCTCGTGCCCGTCCTGGCCGGGTTCATCGCCTTCGGCGTCGCCGACCGCCCCGGCATCGCGCCCGGCTTCGTCGGCGGCGCGCTCGCGGTGACCGTCGGCGCCGGCTTCCTCGGCGGCCTGGCCGCCGGCTTCCTCGGCGGGTTCCTCGCCCTGGGCCTGGCGCGGCTGGAGGTGCCCGGCGCGGTGCGCGGCGTCATGCCCGTCGTCGTCATCCCGCTGATCGCCACGGCCGTCACCGGCGCCGTGATGCTGGTCGTGCTCGGCCGGCCGCTGAAGCGGCTCATGGACCAGCTCACCAGCGGGCTGAACTCCCTGTCCGGCTCCGGGATCGTCCTGCTCGGCGTCGTCCTCGGCGCGATGATGGCCGCCGACCTCGGCGGGCCGATCAACAAGGTCGCCTACACCTTCGCCACCACCGGCCTGGCCACCGCCGCGGCCGCCTCCGGCAGCCCGGTGGAGCTGAAGGTCATGGCCGCCGTCATGGCCGCGGGCATGACCCCGCCGCTGGGCATCGCCCTGGCCACGTTCGTGCGCAGGCGCCTGTTCACCGAGGCCGAGCAGCAGAACGGCAAGGCCGCGGTGCTGCTGGGCGCGTTCTTCATCTCCGAGGGCGCCATCCCCTTCGCGGCCGCCGCGCCGCTGCGCATCATCCCCGCCGCCGTGCTGGGCTCCGGCGTCACCGGCGGGCTGGTCATGGCGTTCGGCAACGCGCTGCGCGCCCCGCACGGCGGCCTGGTCGTCCTCGGCCTGGTCAGCCGGCCCCTGCTGTACCTGCTGGCCGTCGTCGTCGGCGCGGTCGTCACCGCCCTGGCCGTGGTGGTCCTCAAGAGCCTGCACCGCGAGCCCGCCGCGCGGGACACCGCGGCCGCCGACGCCGGCAGCACCCGCGCGGCCGTCTCGGCCTGACCCCGCCGCGC
>NZ_JAAALM010000224.1 GCF_009906395.1 Kineococcus indalonis | reverse complement strand
GGCGGGGCGGGCGGTCAGCCCAGCCAGCGCTGCGCGGCCTCCAGCGCCCAGTACGTCAGCAGCACCTGCGCACCGCCGCGGCGCAGCGCCAGCAGCGACTCCAGCGCCACCCGCTCGCGGTCCACGGCACCGGCCTGCGCGGCGAACTCCACCATCGCGTACTCGCCGGAGACCTGGTAGCTGGCCACCGGCACGTCGGCGACGTCGGCCACCGCGCGCAGCACGTCCAGGTACGGCAGGCCCGGCTTGACCATCACCATGTCCGCGCCCTCGGCCAGGTCCAGGCGCAGCTCGCGCAGCGCCTCGGCGACACCGGCCGCCGGGTCCTGCTGGTAGGTGCGCCGGTCCCCCGTCAGCTGCGAGTCCACGGCCTCGCGGAACGGGCCGTAGAAGGCGCTGGCGTACTTCACCGCGTACGCCAGCATCGCCACGTCGTCGCGGCCCGCGTCGTCCAGCACCGCGCGCAGGTGCCCGATCTGGCCGTCCATCATCCCGCTGGGGCCCAGCAGGTGCGCGCCCGCCGCCGCCTGCGCCAGCGCCATCGAGGCGTACCGCTCCAGCGTGGCGTCGTTGTCCACCCGGCCCCGGGTGTCCAGCACGCCGCAGTGGCCGTGGTCGGTGAACTCGTCCAGGCACAGGTCCGCCATGACGACGAGGTCGTCGCCGACGGCCTCGCGCACGTCCGACAGCGCCACGTTGAGGATGCCGTCGGGGTCGTCGGCGCCCGAGCCCACCGCGTCGCGCCGCTCGGGCACGCCGAAGAGCATCAGCCCGCCCAGGCCCGCGGCCACCGCCTCCCTGGCGGTGGCCACCAGCGAGGCGCGGGTGTGCTGCACCACGCCCGGCAGGGTGCGCACCGGGTGCGGCTCGTCCAGGCCCTCGCGCACGAACACCGGCAGCACCAGGTCCGCCGGGTGCAGGCGCACGTCCGTCACCAGCCGGCGCACCGCCGGCGTGGCGCGCAGCCGGCGCGGGCGCACCGGCAGCGCCGGCACCGCGCGCCGGGTCGGGCCCAGCGCGCTCACCGGGCCCGCCGGCGCGCCGAGGTCTTCCTCTGGCTCGGGCGCAGCACCGGCTCGCCGGCCTCGGCGGCCTCCGCCCGCAGGCCCTCGCCGTACGCGGCCAGCGCCTCCACCAGCGAGGCGGCGTTCGGCTCCGCGGCCAGCACGTCCACCCGCAGGCCGTGCTCCTCGGCGGTCTTGGCCGTGGCCGGCCCGATGCACGCCACCACCGTGGACGGGTGCGGCTTGCCGGCGATGCCCACGAGGTTGCGCACCGTGGAGCTGGAGGTGAACACCACCGCGTCGAACGCGCCCGTCTTGATGGCCTCGCGCACCGGCGCGGCCGGCGGCGCCGCGCGCACCGTGCGGTACGCGGTGACGTCGTCGACCTCCCAGCCGTTCTCCTGCAGGCCCGCCACCAGGGTGTCGGTGGCGATGTCCGCGCGCGGCAGGAACACCCGGTCGATGGGGTCCAGCACCTCGTCGTAGGGCGGCCACACCGCCAGCAGGCCCGTGGCGGACTGCTCGCCCTCGGGCACCAGGTCCGGCTCGATGCCCCACTCGCGCAGCGCGTCGGCCGTCACCCCGCCCACCGCGGCGACCTTCAGGCCGCTGAACGCGCGCGCGTCCAGGCCGTACTCGGAGAACTTCTCGCGCACCGCCTTCACCGCGTTGACGGAGGTGAAGCCGATCCACTCGTAGCGGCCGGTCACCAGGCCCTTGACGGCCTTCTCCATCTGCTGCGGCGTGCGCGGCGGCTCCACCGAGATCGTCGGCACGACCTCCGCGGTGGCCCCGTGCTCGGCCAGGCGCGCGGTGAGCGAACCGGCCTGCTCCTTGGTGCGCGGCACCAGCACCCGCCAGCCGAACAGCGGCTTCGTCTCGTACCAGGACGCCTGCTCGCGCAGGCTCACCACGTCCCCGACCACCGCGGTCGTCGGGGAGCCGTCGATCGCGGTGGCGATCGGCTCCAGCTCCCCCAGCGTCGTCGTGGTCGTGGACTGCGTGGTGGTCGTGCCGTGCGAGGTCAGCGCCACCGGCGTGGAGGCGGCCCGGCCGGCGGCCAGCAGGCCCACCGCCGCGGCGGCGATGTCGTCGCCGGTGCCCAGCACCACCACGGTGGTGTCGGTGCCCGCGTGCCGCGACCAGTCCACCGAGCGGCCCGCCGGGTGCACCACGTTCACGCTCGTCGTGCTCGCCGTGGTCATCGGCACGCCCGCGTACGCCGGCACCGCGCTCACCGCGGACACCCCCGGCACCACGTCGAAGCCGACGCCCGCCTTGCGGCACGCGGCGATCTCCTCCACCAGGCCGCTGAACGTGGAGGGGTCGCCGTCCATCAGGCGCACCACGCGCCCGCCGGTCTTCGCCGCCTTCACCACCACGCGGGCGCGCGCGGCGCGCGTGGTCGGCTCGCCGTCCTCGCCGAACGCGGCGTCGAGCACCTGCACGCCGGGACGGCCGTGGCGGGCCACGACGTCCTCGCGGCTGCCGGCGTCGAGCACCACCACGTCGGCGGCGCCCAGCAGCTCCACCGCCCGCAGCGTCAGCAGGCCCGGGTCGCCGGGGCCCGCGCCCACGAACGACACGTGCCCCAGCCGGCGGGCCGCCCCGGAGGCCGAGGCCCCCTCGGCGGAGCCCGCCGGGGCCGCCGGCGCGGAGCGCCGCGGGCGCGCGGGGGCGTGCTCGGTCAGGACCGCCACCTCGCCGCCCACGGCCAGCGCGTCGGGCGCCTGCGAGGTCTCGGCGGCCTCGGCGGCCTCGAGGACCGGGCTGTTCGTCGTCGTGCTCACGAGCCACTCTCCGGGTCGGGACGTGGACCGGCCGTGGCTCGGTCCGGGGTGTGCTCCAGCGCGCCGCCGCCGACGGCGGCGGGAGGTCGTGCGGTGCCCGCGGCGGCGGGCACCGCGAGCGGTTCCAGGGCGTCGGCGGCGCCCGCCAGCGGACCGGCGAGCAGCTCCGCGGCCGTGCGCGCCCCCAGCGCGCGGGCCGCGGCGGGGTCGGCGGCCGGGCCGTCGGCGGTGCGGCGCACCAGCCCGTCGGGGCCCTGCACCGCCAGGGACAGGTGCAGCGCGCCGCCCTGCAGGCGGGCGTGCGCGCCCACCGGCGCCGAGCAGCCGGCCTCCAGGCTCGCCAGCAGCTGGCGCTCGGCCAGCACCGCCAGGCGGTCCGCCGGGGAGTCCAGCGCGGCCAGCGCCGCGACGACCTCGGCGTCCTCGGCGCGGCACTCCACGGCCAGCGCGCCCTGCCCGGGCGCCGGCACGAACGCCGCGGCGTCGAGCACCTCGGTGGCCTCGCCCAGGCGCCCCAGGCGGGACAGGCCCGCCGCTGCCAGCACCACGGCGTCCAGCTCGCCGGAGGACACCATCCGCAGGCGGGTGCCGACGTTGCCGCGCACCGGCACGACCTCCAGGTCGGGGCGGGCGTCCAGCAGCAGCGCGCGCCGGCGCGGGGAGCCGGTGCCCACGCGCGCGCCCGCGGGCAGCTGCGCCAGGGTGCGCCCGCCCGCGGCGACCAGCACGTCGCGCGGGTCCTCCCGCCGCGGCACCGCCGCCAGGGCCAGGCCCTCGGCGGGGGCCGTGGGCAGGTCCTTCAGCGAGTGCACCGCCAGGTCCACCTCGCCGGCCAGCAGCGCCTCGCGCAGCGCGGAGACGAACACGCCGGTGCCGCCGATGACGGCCAGCGGCGCGCGGTCCACGTCGCCGTGCGTGGTGATCTCCACCAGCTCCACCTCGGCGCCGCGCGCGCGCAGCGCGTCGGCGACCCAGCCGCTCTGGGTGGTGGCCAGGGCGCTGCGCCGGGTGCCCAGGCGCAGCGGACGCGTCACGACACCCTCCCCACGGCCTCCGCGACGGTGCCCGACAGCGGCGCCTCGCCCACGCGCTGGCCCGTGCCCGCCGCCCCGGCGACCTCCAGGTCGAACAGGGCGCGCAGCGCGGCGGCGTAGCCGGCCCCGCCGGGGGCCTCGGCCAGCTCCTTCACCCGCACCGTGGGGGTGTGCAGCAGCTTCTCCACGATGCGGTGCACGGCGCGGTCCACCTCGGCGCGCGCGGCGTCGTCCAGCTCCACGCGCCCGGCCAGGCGGCGCATCTCGGTGTCCACCACGTGCCGGGCCTGCGCCCGCAGCGCCACCACGGTCGGGGCGACGTCGGCCACCCGCAGCGAGGCCGCGTACGCCGCGACCTCCTCGGTGACGATGGTGCGCACCGCGCGCAGGTCGTCGGCCACGGCCGTGCCCGCCAGGTCCGCGCCCAGGCCCTCCAGGTCCACCAGGTGCGCGCCCGGCAGCGTGGCCACGTCCGGGTCGATGTCGCGCGGCAGCGCCAGGTCGGCCAGGAACAGCGGGCGCTGCGGGCGGTCCAGCAGGGCGCTGGCCACGACCGCCACGTCCAGCACGTGCCCCACGGCGCCGGTGCAGCTGACGACGAGGTCCGCGGCGGCGACCTCCGCGCGCAGCGCGTCCAGGCCCGCGGCGCGCCCGCCCACCGCGGCCGCCAGGCGCTGCGCGCGCTCGGGGGTGCGGTTGGCGACCACGACCTCCACGCCGGCGCGGCCCAGCGTGGTGGCCACCAGCGCGCTCATCGCGCCCGCGCCCACCACCACGGCCCGCCGGCCCGCCACCGGCCCGACGACCTGCTCGGCGCGGGCCAGGGAGGCGTCCACCAGGGAGGCGCCCGCGGAGTCCAGGGACGTCTCGGAGTGGGCGCGCTTGCCCACCCGCAGCGCCGTCTGCAGCAGGCGGTCCAGGGCGCCGCCGCCGCGGTCGGTCTCGTGCAGGTCGCGCAGCGCGCCGCGCAGCTGGCCGAGGATCTGCGCCTCGCCCACCGCCATCGAGTCCAGCCCGCACGCCACCCGGAACAGGTGCTCCACGCCGGCGTCCTCGTAGTGCACGTACAGCTGGTCGCCCAGCTCGTCCAGGGGCACGCCGATGCGCCGCGCCAGCGCCTCGCCCACCGCGGCCACCGCGCCGTGGAAGCGCGTGACGTCGCAGTAGACCTCCACCCGGTTGCAGGTGGACAGCACGAACGCCTCCTCCACGTGCGGGGAGGCGGTCAGCTCGGACACGGCGCGGGACGCGGCGGCGGCGTCGAACGAGGCGCGCTCGAGCACCTCCAGCGCGGCGGTGCGGTGGGACAGGCCCACGACCATCAGGGTCACTCAGACCACCTCCTCGACGCGGCGCAGCGCGTGCGGCAGCAGCGGGCCGGCGCTGGCGCCGGTGGCGCCGCGCGCGGGAGCGGCGGCGCCGGGAGCGGGGGCGGCGGCGGCCGGGGCCGCGCGGCGCTGGGCGTGGAAGGCGAGGATCTGGAGCTCCGAGGCGAGGTCGACCTTGCGCACGTCCACCCCGTCGGGGACGCGCAGCACGGTCGGGGCGAAGTTGAGGACGCTGCGGGTGCCGGCCGCCACGAGGCGGTCGCACACCGCCTGCGCGTGCTGGGCGGGCACCGCCAGCACGGCGATCGCGGACCCGGGCCCGCCGACGACCTCGGCGAGCTCGTCGAGCGGGCGCACGCGCAGGCCGACGACGACCTGCCCGACCACCGCGGGGTCGTCGTCGAAGAGCCCGACGACGGTGAAGCCGCGCGAGGCGAAGCCGCTGTACCCGGCCAGGGCGTGGCCGAGGTTGCCCACGCCCACGATGACGACCCGCCAGCTGCCCGCCTGCCCGAGGCGGTCGGCGATGTGCCGCTGCAGCTCGGCGACGTCGTAGCCGACGCCGCGGGTGCCGTAGCTGCCCAGGTGCGAGAGGTCCTTGCGCAGCTTGGCCGAGCCGACGCCGGCGGCCTCGGCCAGCGCCTCGGAGGACACCGTGCGCGAGCCGGCCTCGGCCAGCGCGGTCAGCGCGCGCAGGTACTGCGGCAGCCGCGCCACCGTGGCCTCGGGGACCACCGCCGCACCACCGAGGTGGCGGCCGGCGCCCTCGGCGGCGTGCGCGCCGTCGCGGCGCGCGCTGCTCACGTCGTCCTCGTCCACTGCGGTCAGACCCGGCACCCTCGTACGTGCTCGCCGGCGTGGTCCGCCGGCCGCTTCACCGGCCCTGCCGGGCCGGGGCGCCGTCCCAGCGGTGCCCCCAGCAGACTAGGCGTTTGTGAACGCGCGCACAAAGTCGTGCGGGTGTCTGTCCCGCCACACCGCCCCCCGGC
>NZ_JAAALM010000223.1 GCF_009906395.1 Kineococcus indalonis | reverse complement strand
CGGCTGCGCGGACTGCGAGGGCTCCAGCCCGCAGGGCTGGTGGTTCCACCTGCGCCGCTGCGCCGCCTGCGGCCACGTCGGCTGCTGCGACTCCTCGCCCGGGCAGCACGCCCGCGGCCACGCCGCCGCCGCCGGGCACCCGGTGGTGCGCAGCTTCGAGCCGGGGGAGGGCTGGTTCTACGACTTCACCACCGACGTCACGTACCGCTCCGGCCCCGAGCTCGCGCCGCCGCAGCACCACCCCGCCGACCAGGGCGCCCCCGGCCCGGCCGGCCGCGTGCCCGCCGACTGGCGCTCCCGCCTGCACCGCTGAGGCCGTGGCACCCCCGCGCGGCAGCGCGGCGGTGCGCGCCGCGCTGGCCGGCTGCCAGCGCACCGCGCCCACCCGCACGACGCCGCCCACGTGGCCACCGAGCACGGCCTGGCCGGGTTCGCCGAGGCGGTGGCCCTGGACGTCGGCGACCGCGGCGTCGCAGTGACGCTGGTCAACCCCGGCGCGGTGGCCGCCGGCGCCCCCTAGTCTTCACCCGCTCGCGCGGCGACCGCCCGCGAGCGGCGGCGACGGGAGGAGACGGCGTGGCGGCGATCGGCTGGCGGGTGCACGGGGACGGCAGGACGGCGCGCCCCGGGGCGGTGGTCGCCCCCGACGAGCGGCTGAGCTGGCCGCGCACGGTGGGCATCGGCCTGCAGCACGTGGTGGCGATGTTCGGCTCCACGATCCTCGTGCCGGCCATCACCGGCTTCCCCGCCTCCACCACGCTGTTCTTCTCCGCCCTGGGCACGGCGGTGTTCCTGCTCCTCACCGGCAACCGGGTGCCCAGCTACCTGGGGTCCTCGTTCGCGTTCATCGCCCCCATCGGCGCGGCCGTCGCCACCGGCGGGCAGGCCAGCGCCGCCGGCGGGATCCTGCTCACCGGCGCGCTGCTGGCGCTGGTGGGCGCCGTGGTGCACCTGGCCGGCTCGCGCTGGATCGACGCGCTCATGCCGCCGGTGGTCACCGGCACGATCGTCGCCCTCATCGGCCTGAACCTCGCCCCCACCGCGTGGGGCAGCTGCTCGGCGGACGGCACCTGCTCGGGGTTCCGCGCCGCGCCCGTCACCGCGCTGGTCACCCTCGGCGCGATCGTGCTGACCACCGTGCTGTTCCGCGGGATGCTCGGGCGCCTGGCGATCCTCGTCGGCGTCCTCGTCGGGTACGCGTGCGCGCTGCTGCGCGGGGAGGTCGCCTTCGAGGCGGTGCGCTCGGCGGCGTGGTTCGGGCTGCCCACCTTCAGCGCGCCCCGCTTCGACGCGGGCGTGCTGGGGCTGTTCCTGCCGGTGGTGTTCGTGCTGGTCGCCGAGAACGTCGGCCACGTGAAGTCGGTGGCGGCCATGACGGGGCGCGACCTGGACCCGCTCACCGGGCGGGCGCTGCTCGCCGACGGGGTGGCCACCACCCTCGCCGGTGCCGGCGGCGGCTCGGGCACCACCACCTACGCGGAGAACATCGGCGTGATGGCGGCCACGAAGGTGTACTCCACCGCCGCGTACTGGGTCGCCGCCGCGGCCGCGCTGCTGCTGAGCTTCTCGCCGAAGTTCGGCGCCCTCGTCGGCTCGGTGCCCGCCGGCGTCCTCGGCGGCGCCGCCACCCTGCTGTACGGGATGATCGGGATGCTCGGCGCGCGCATCTGGGTGCAGAACCGCGTCGACCTCTCCGACCCGGTGAACCTCACCACCGCCGCGATCGCCCTGGTCGTCGGCATCGCGAACTACACGTGGGTGCCCAGCGAGGGCCTGGAGTTCCAGGGCATCGCCCTGGGCACGGCCGCCGCGATCGGCGTCTTCCACCTCATGCGGGCGCTGGCGCGCTGGCGCGGCACCTCCCAGGAGGCGGCCAGCCCCGCCTCGGTGCCCGGTGGCAGCGAGCTGGAGGGCCGCTGACCCCCCGCCTCCGACGACGACGGCCCGCCACCCCTGCGCAGGGGTGGCGGGCCGTCGTCGTCGGAGGCGTCAGGCGGTCAGCTCGGCCGCCACCAGCTCGGCGATCTGCGCGGTGTTCAGCGCCGCGCCCTTGCGCAGGTTGTCCCCGCACACGAACAGGTCCAGCGTGTTGGGGAAGTCCAGCGCCTGGCGCAGGCGGCCCACGACCGTGGGGTCCCCGCCCACCGTGCTCGCCGGCGTGGGGAACACCCCGTTGGCCAGGTCGTCGCGCACCTCCACGCTGGGCGCCGCCTCCAGCGCCGCGCGCGCCTCGTCCACGCCGACCTCGCGGGCGAAGGTGGCGTGCACGGCCAGGGAGTGCGTGGTCAGCACCGGCACCCGCACGCAGGTGGCGGACACCTTCAGGTCCGGGATGCCCAGGATCTTGCGGGACTCGTTGCGGACCTTCAGCTCCTCGCTGGTCCAGCCGTCGTCCTTCAGCGACCCCGCGACCGGGATGACGTTGAGGACGAGGTTCTCCTGGAACGGCGAGTCCGCGCCCAGCTTGGCCTCGACGGCGGCGGCGGTGTCCCCGGCGCGCTGGCCCAGCGTGCGCTGGCCCGCGACGACCTCCAGCTCGTCGTAGAGCCGGTCCACGCCGGGCTGCCCGGCGCCGGAGGCGGCCTGGTAGCTGGCGACGACGAGCTCGGTGAGCTGCCAGCGCTCGTGCAGGGCGCCCAGGGCGTCCATCATCGTCAGCGTCGTGCAGTTCGGGTTGGCGATGATGCCCTTGGGGCGGTTGCGCGCGGCGGCGCCGTTGACCTCCGGCACCACCAGCGGCACGTCGGGGTCCATCCGGAACGCGCCGGAGTTGTCCACGGCCACCGCGCCGCGCTCGGCGGCGATGGGCGCCCAGTGCGCCGACACCTCGTCGGGCACGTCGAACATGGCGACGTCCACGCCGTCGAAGACCTCCGGCGCCAGCGCCTGCACGACGACGTCCTCGCCGCGCACCCGCAGCACCTTGCCCGCCGAGCGGGCCGAGGCCACGAGGCGGATCTCGCCCCACACGTCGGGGCGCTCGGACAGGATGCCGAGCATCACGGTGCCGACGGCACCGGTGGCGCCGACGACCGCGAGGGTCGGCTTGCGGATCGTGCTGCTGCTCATCGTCCGGTCCCTCCGTAGACCACGGCCTCCGCCTCGGCGTCCAGGCCGAACGCGGTGTGCACGGCGCGCACCGCGTCGTCGAGCTGCTCGGCGCGGGTGACGACGGAGATGCGGATCTCCGACGTGGAGATCATGTCCATGTTGATGCCCTTCGCGCCCAGCGCCTCGAAGAAGGTCGCCGACACCCCGGGGTGCGAGCGCATCCCCACGCCGATCAGCGACACCTTGCCGATCTGGTCGTCGAACTCCAGGCGCTCGAAGCCCACCTCGCCGCGGACCTTCTCCAGCGCCGCGGCGGCGCTCTGGCCCTCCGACTTCGGCAGGGTGAAGGAGATGTCGGTGCGGTTGGAGGCGCCCACGGAGTTGTTCTGCACGATCATGTCGATGTTGATCTCCGCCTGCGCCACCGCCTTGAAGATGGTGGCGGCGGTGCCCGGGGTGTTCGGCACCCCCACGACGGTGATCTTCGCCTCGCTGCGGTCGTGCGCGACGCCCGAGATGATCGGCTGTTCCACGGGTTCCTCCACGGCGTGGGAGCTGAGGCCGGCGGGGACGGGGGAGTCCGTCACCCAGGTGCCCTCGTGCGCGCTGAAGGAGCTGCGCACGTGGATGGGCAGGTCGTAGTTCCGCGCGTACTCCACGCAGCGCAGCATGAGGATCTTCGCGCCCGAGGCCGCCATCTCCAGCATCTCCTCGCTGGCGATGCGGTTGATCTTGCGGGCGGTGGGCACGATGCGCGGGTCGGCGGTGAACACGCCGTCCACGTCGGTGTAGATCTCGCAGACGTCGGCCTTGAGCGCGGCGGCCAGCGCCACCGCGGTCGTGTCCGAGCCGCCGCGGCCCAGCGTGGTGATGTCCTTGGTGTCCTGGCTGACGCCCTGGAAGCCGGCGACGATGGCGATGGCGCCCTCGTCCAGCGCCCCGCGGATGCGCCCGGGGGTGACGTCGATGATGCGGGCGCGCCCGTGCGCGGAGTCGGTGATGACCCCGGCCTGCGAGCCGGTGAAGGAGCGCGCCTCCAGGCCCAGGTTGCTGATGGCCATCGCCAGCACCGCCATCGAGATGCGCTCGCCGGAGGTGAGCAGCATGTCCAGCTCGCGCGCCGGCGGCATCGGGGAGACCTGCTCGGCGAGGTCGATCAGCTCGTCGGTGGTGTCGCCCATCGCGGAGACCACCACGACGACCTCGTGGCCGGCGCGCTTGGTCGCCGCGATCCGCTTGGCGACGCGCTTGATCCCGTCGGCGTCAGCGACCGAGGAACCGCCGTACTTCTGCACCACGAGAGCCACGACGGGCGATTCTACGGAAGCGGCGGGCGTGCTCCCGGCCGTGCCCGGGGCGCGGGCCGCCGGCTGGGCGATCCACGCCCGCGCGGCCGGGGGCGGTGGGCATCCTGCCCAGCCTCAGGGGTGCAGGGCGTCGAACTCCGCGCCGGAGGCGGTCTCGGCGTCCACGTCCAGGCGCAGGTGGCCCAGCAGCGACTGCAGCACCCGCAGCGCCGAGGTGGCCCGCGGCCCCCATGAGGACAGGTACGAGAACTGCCACCACCACAGCGCCTCGGTCACCTCGCCGCGCTCGAAGTGGCGCAGGCCGTGCACGAGGTCGGCCGCCACCGAGGCCAGGTCGTCCGAGAGCGAGCCGCGCACCAGGTGCGCGTCGGTCAGCGGGTCCACGACCTCGGCGTAGTCGTCCAGCCCCTCCACGACGTTGGCCAGGCCGGCGCGCAGCGGGTCCACGTCCGGGTCGGGGCCGGCGTCCGGCTCGTAGCGGCGCGCGGGCACCACGTCGGCCAGCGCGCCCAGCCGCGCGCCGGTCACCAGCGCCTGGCTGACGGCCAGCAGCAGCACCGAGGGGGCGGTGGAGTCGATCTGGCCGCTGGCCACCTCGGTGATCGCGTCGAGGTAGGAGCGGGCCTCCAGGGCCGTCGTGGCGGCCAGGTCGGCCAGCTCCACGGCCTCGGCGGCCTCCGCCCCGGTGGTCTCGACCACGCCGGCGGGCCGGGGCGTCGCGCCCGGCCCGGTCGTCTCGTCAGGCATCCAGGGACCTCCGTCCGGCGAACGCCCGTCCGAGCGTCACCTCGTCGGCGTACTCCAGGTCGCCGCCCACGGGCAGGCCCGAGGCCAGCCGCGTCACCCGCAGCCCCATGGGCCGCAGCAGCCGCGCCAGGTAGGTGGCGGTGGCCTCGCCCTCCAGGTTGGGGTCGGTGGCGATGATCGTCTCGGTGACCTCGCCGGAGCCCAGCCGCCCCAGCAGCTCGCGCACCCGCAGGTCGTCCGGGCCCACGCCCTCCATGGGGCTGATCGCCCCGCCCAGCACGTGGTAGCGGCCGCGGAACTCCCGGGTGCGCTCGATGGCCACGACGTCCTTGGACTCCTCGACCACGCAGATGACGCTGGGGTCGCGGCGCGGGTCGCGGCACACCCGGCACAGCTCCTCCTGCGCGACGTTGCCGCACACCGCGCAGAAGCGCACCTTGCTCTTGACCTCGGTGAGCACCTCCGCGAGCCGGCGCACGTCGGCGGCGTCGGCCGCCAGCAGGTGGAACGCGATGCGCTGCGCGCTCTTGGGACCCACGCCGGGCAGCCGTCCGAGCTCGTCGATCAGGTCCTGGACGACTCCTTCGTACACGTGGGAAGCGTACGTGCCGCCACCGACACCCGGCGCCTCCCGCGCGGGCGGCTCAGCGGCCCTCGTCGGTGGAGATCACCTTCCCGCCGAGCAGCTGCTCCACCACGACCGCGCCGACGAGCTGGGAGTCCTCGGCGTCCTCGTCGTCGCGGCTGGGCACGTCCTCCTCCGGCGCCGGGCGCGGGGCCCCCCGGGCGCCGGGCGGCTGCTGGGGGGCCTGCTGCGGCGCGTGCTGCCGCGGGGCGTGCTGCTGCGGGGCGTGCTGCTGCGGGGCGTGCTGGCGCGCCTGCGGCGCGCCCTCGCCCTGCGCCCGGCGCGGCGCCGACAGGTGCTCCTCGCCGGGGTCGTCGATGGGCGCCTCGGGCGGGGGCACGTCGGCGTACGGGTCCCCGCCGGGCTGCGCGGACGCCGGCCACGGCGCCTGCTGCTGCGGGGCGTGCTGCTGGGG
>NZ_JAAALM010000222.1 GCF_009906395.1 Kineococcus indalonis | reverse complement strand
CGGGAGCACCGGTCGGCCGACGGGGTGGGCATCAGGACGCAAGCGCCGAGCACGGCTGCGACGTGGACCGCGCGGCTACCGGCGAAGACCAGGTCGGCGGCCCCCCACCGGCCGACCAGCTCGGCCGGCGAGTTCCCCCGCACCAGCCAGGGGAACGGGTCCACGGTCAGCGGCGCGGTGCCGAAGAGGCCCAGCGCCACCACCAGGACCGCTCGGGCCCACCGCCGGCCGGAGGACGTCCGCTGCACCACCAGCACGGCGGCGGTGAACACGACGAGCCGGACGGCCACGCCGGTGAGGGCGCCACCGCCCGTCCGCCCGTCCGCCCGTCCGCCCGTCCGCCCGTCCACCAGGACCAGCGCGGTCTCGAACACCCCCGCACCGATCGCGACGAACCACGTCGTGCGCGCTCCTCCGACGACCCCGGCGCCCGCTGCCCTCGCCGCCAGCCGCTCCTGCTCGGCCCGCGGGTCGGGCAGGGTCTCCTCCACGCACGACCACCCCTGCCCTCCGCCGCGGCGGCCGGCGGCGAGCGCAGCGGGTGCGTCGCGGACGACCCCGTGCACCGCCCGGAACGCACGGGCGAACGCCTCGCTGGAGCCGTACCCGCAGCGCACGGCGATGCTCAGCAGGTCCTCGCCGCCGCTCACGACGTCGGCCGCGGCGAGGGTCTGCGGCGGCGGCGCACGCACTGCGACAGCGGCATGCCGGCCAGGGAGGAGAACACCCGGCGCAGGTGGTGCTCGGTGGCGCCGAGCGCGCGGGCCCACCCTGCGACGTCGACCTCCCCGGCGCGGTCGGCCGTGGAGCAGCCGGGGCGCCTCAGCCCTCCGGGCGCGCCCCGCGCCGCCAGGCCGCCACGGCCAGCAGCAGCACCGCCGCCTGCTGCGGGACGGTGACGTCCAGCCCGGTGCACTCGCCCACGCGCCGCAGCCGGTTGAGCACCGTGTTGCGGTGGCAGTAGGTGCGCGCGGCCGTCTCGGCCACCGACCCGGTCGCGGCGAAGGCGTCGAGCACCTCCAGGAGCCGGTCGCGCTCGGGGGGCGCTGCGAGCAGCAGGTCCCCGAGCACCTCGCGGGCCACGTCCTCGCCGACCGGCCCCAGCTGGGTGACGGCGACGTCGAGCGCGACCTGCGCCAGCCGCGCGGGGCCGGCGGACCCGGGGGCCAGCGCGAGCGCGACCTGCTCGGCCACCCGCACCGCGCGCGGCACGCGCGCCAGGCCGCGCGCCAGGGGGCCCACCGCGCACGGCACCGCCTGCAGGGGCGCCGGCACGGCGGGCGCGCCCCGGCCCTCCAGGGGCCAGGCCCCGCGGGGGCGGTGCCCGACCACGAGGGTGCCGGAGCGGTGGTCGGTCAGCCGCAGCGCGCCGGGGTGGCGCAGCAGGGGTTCCAGCGCACCGCGCGCGCGGGGGGGCACCAGGGCGACGAAGACGTCGTCGGAGCGGCCGGCGCCGAGCACCGCGGCGGCACCGGCCAGCAGCTCGGGGTCCTCCCCGTCGGAGTCCAGGAAGGCGGCCAGGATGCGGCGTCGGTCGCGCTCGCGGTCGTAGGCCAGCGCGGTGGCCGCCTCGTGGTAACCGACCTGGACGTCGGCGGAGTGCTCCTCGACCGCCTGCCACAGCCGCACCGGCAGCGTCACCGCGCCGGCCAGCGCCTGCGGGGGCAGCCGCTCGGCCAGCTCCTCCCACACCACCCGGAAGTGCAGCCGGGTGCCGGTCGTCACCGCGGACAGCGGCACGTCCAGCGCGGCGCGGTCGCGGCCGACGTCGCGCGAGAGCTGCACCAGGCGCTCGGGCACCGGCAGGTCCACCAGGCGGCGCAGGACGCGCTCGTAGGTGTTCACCGCGTCGCGCAGCAGGACCTCGCGGGCCACCGCGCCGTCGGAGTAGGGCACCACCTGCACCAGCTGGGACAGGAACCGCTCGGCCAGGCGGTCCACGTCGCCGAGCAGCTCCAGCAGCAGCGAGCGCACCGCGGCGGAGACCGCGGTTTCCCCCCGGTTTCCGGTGTTGTGCACGTGCACACCATACGGGGCCCATCGCGCGGCAGCGGGTTCTTGCCGCCGCCGACCGGGCGCGGCGATGCTGCTCGGACCCCGCGGGGAACCCGCCGGGGCGACTCCCCCGAACCCCAGGAGCTCGCGATGACGACGGTG
The DNA here is from genome assembly GCF_009906395.1 of Kineococcus indalonis. GTDB lineage: Bacteria > Actinomycetota > Actinomycetes > Actinomycetales > Kineococcaceae > Kineococcus > Kineococcus indalonis. The sequence goes on along the minus strand of NZ_JAAALM010000222.1, from coordinate 4,007 downwards.
CGTGTCGCGCTGGTCCAGACGTCCTGGACCGGCGACCAGGAGACCATGGTCGAGGTCCACGAGCAGTACGCCCACCAGGCCGCCGACGCCGGCGCACAGGTGATCTGCTTCCAGGAGCTCTTCCACGGGCCGTACTTCGGGCAGGTGCAGGACGCCGCCTACTACGAGTACGCGCAGGCGGTCCCCGGGCCGATCGTGCAGCGCTTCCGGTCCACCGCCGCCGAGACGGGCATGGTCATGGTGCTGCCGGTGTACGAGGAGGAGCAGCCGGGCGTCCTGTACAACACCGCGGCCGTCGTCGACGCCGACGGCAGGTACCTCGGCAAGTACCGCAAGCACCACATCCCGCACCTGGACCGCTTCTGGGAGAAGTTCTACTTCCGCCCGGGGAACCTGGGCTACCCCGTGTTCGACACCGCCGTGGGGCGCATCGGCGTCTACATCTGCTACGACCGGCACTTCCCCGAGGGCTGGCGCGCCCTGGGCCTGGCCGGGGCGGAGATCGTGTTCAACCCCAACGCCTCCAAGCCGGGGCAGTCCAACCGGTTGTGGGAGCTGGAGCAGCCCACCGCCGCGGCCGCCAACGGGTACTTCGTGGCCGTGCCGAACCGGGTGGGGCGCGAGGCCGGGGAGTTCGGGGAGGACGCCGTGGACTTCTACGGCACCTCCTACGTCGTGGACCCGCGCGGGAACTTCGTCGGGGACAAGGGCAGCAGCACCTCCGAGGAGCTGCTGATCCGCGACCTGGACATGGACCTGATCCGGCAGGCGCGCAGCGACTGGCAGTTCTACCGCGACCGCCGCCCGGACTCCTACGGCGACCTGGTGCGGCCGTGAGGACGCTGATCTCCGGCGGGACCCTCGTCACCGCGACCGGGGCCGCGCCCACCGACGTCCTCGTCGACGGCGAGACCGTGGCCGCGCTGCTCTCCCCGGGAACGGGCGCGGAGCTCGCCGTGGACGCGCGCATCGACGCCACCGGCTGCTACGTGCTGCCCGGCGGGGTGGACGTGCACACGCACATGCAGATGCCGTTCGGCGGCACCGAGGCCTCCGACACGTTCGAGACCGGCACCCGGGCAGCGGCGTTCGGCGGGACCACGACCATCGTGGACTTCGCCGTGCAGCGCACCGGGGAGGTCGTCGAGGCGGCCCTGGAGTCCTGGCACGCCAAGGCGGCCGGCAACTGCGCCGTCGACTACGGGTTCCACGTGATCCTGGGCGGGGTGGACGAGGACTCCCTGAAGGCGATGGACTCCCTCGTCGCGCACGAGGGGGTCACCAGCTTCAAGCTGTTCATGGCGTACCCGGGGGTGTTCTACTCCGACGACGGGCAGATCCTGCGGGCCATGCAGCGCGCCACCGACAACGGCGCGCTGGTGATGATGCACGCGGAGAACGGCACCGCCATCGACGTGCTCGTGCAGCAGGCCCTGGCGCGCGGGGACACCGACCCGGTGTTCCACGGCCTGACCCGGCCGGCGGCGCTGGAGGCGGAGGCGACCAACCGCGCCATCGCCCTGGCCGAGGTGGCCGGCGGCACGCCGCTGTACGTGGTGCACGTCTCCGCCTCGCAGGCGCTGGAACGCATCGCGCGGGCGCGCACCACCGGCGCCAACGTCTTCGCCGAGACCTGCCCGCAGTACCTGTACCTGACGCTGGAGGACCACCTCGGCGCCGGCGGCCCGGGCAGCTTCGAGGGCGCCAAGTACGCCTGCTCCACGCCGCTGCGCTCCAAGCGCGAGCCCCACGCGGCGGACCTGTGGCGCGGCCTGCGCACCGACGACCTCGCCGTGGTCTCCACCGACCACTGCCCCTTCTGCTTCAACGACCAGAAGGAGCTCGGCCGCGGGGACTTCTCGAAGATCCCCAACGGCATGGGCGGGGTGGAGCACCGGATGGACCTGGTGCACCAGGGCGTCGTCGACGGGCACCTGTCGCTGCAGCGCTGGGTGGAGACGTGCGCCACCACGCCCGCGCGGTTGTTCGGCATGTACCCCAGGAAGGGCACCATCGCGCCCGGCTCGGACGCCGACGTCGTGCTCTACGACCCGGCCGGCACCACGCGCATCAGCGCGGCCACGCACCACATGAACATCGACTACTCCGCGTTCGAGGGTTTCGAGCTCAGGGGCGCGGTGCGCACCGTGCTCTCGCGCGGCAGCGTCGTCGTCGACCGCGGCACCTGGAAGGGCTCGCCCGGGCACGGGCGCTACGTGCCCCGCGGCCTGTCGCAGTACCTGCGCTGAGGGAGGAGGGACCGTGGACTTCGGAGTCGTCCTGCAGACCACCCCGCCGTCGGCCCGGGTGGTGGAGCTGTCCCGGCAGGCCGAGGCGTACGGGTTCAGCCACGTGTGGACCTTCGACTCCCACGTGCTGTGGGAGGAGCCGTACGTGATCCACTCGGCGATCCTGCAGGCCACCCGCAAGGTGGTCGTGGGGCCGATGGTCACCAACCCCGCCACCCGCGAGTGGTCGGTGACCGCCTCGACGTACGCCACGCTGAACGAGATGTACGGCCCGCGCACCATCTGCGGCATCGGCCGCGGGGACTCCGCCGTGCGCACCCTGTCGGGGGAGCCGACCACCCTGGCCACGCTGCGCGAGTCGGTGCACGTCATCCGGGAGCTGGCCAACGGGCGCCCCGTGGAGCACCGCGGGCGCACGGTGCGGCTGCCGTGGGCGACGGCGACGAACCCGGCCAACCGCACGCAGGTGTGGGTCGCCGCGTACGGGCCCAAGGCGCTGCAGCTGACCGGGGAGGTCGCCGACGGGTTCATCCTGCAGCTGGCCGACCCCGACGTCGCCGCCTGGACCATCAAGGCGGTCAAGGAGGCCGCCGAGCGCGCCGGGCGCGACCCGGCCGAGGTGAAGGTGTGCGTGGCGGCCCCCGCCTACGTCACCGACGGCTCGGCCGGCGCGCTGGAGCACGCCCGCGAGCAGTGCCGCTGGTTCGGCGGCATGGTCGGCAACCACGTCGCCGACCTCGTCGAGCGCTACGGCCCCGGCGGGGGCGTGCCCACCGCGCTGAGCGACTACGTCGCCGGGCGGGAGGGCTACGACTACAACCAGCACGGCCGGGCCGGCAACACCCACGCCGCGTTCGTGCCCGACGCGGTCGTGGACCGGTTCTGCGTGCTCGGCGACACCGCGCACCACGTGCAGCGCCTGCGCGACCTGCGCTCGCTGGGCGTGGACCAGTTCGCGGTGTACCTGCAGCACGACGCCAAGGAGCAGACGCTGCGCGCCTACGGCGACGTGGTGGTGCCCGCCCTGGCGCCGCCCGCCGTCGCCGTCTCGTGAGGGGCGCCCGGCCGGGGGTCCCCGGCCCCGGCCGGGGCCTTCAGGCGGGGCCTCCGGGCGGGGTCCTCGGCGGGGGTCCCGGGCGCGCGTACACCGCGCGCAGCCACACCGCCAGCAGCAGGTCCACCACGTGCTCCGCGTCCACCGACGGCCCGGTGCCGGCGTAGCAGGACTCCAGCACCCGCTCGTTCATGGAGTTCAGCAGCACCGCCAGGTCCCGGGCCGGCGGACCCGGCGGGGCGGCCCCGCGCGCCCGCTCGGCCTCGACCAGCGCGGCGGTCTCGGCCGCGAAACCCTCCATGACGCCGGACCACACCTCGCGCACCGCCGGGCTGGTGGCGCGCGCCTGCGCGGCGGCCACGGTGACGGCGCGGTGCGCGGAGAACGCCCCGTGCACCGCGGCGATGACCCCGCGCAGCAGGGCCGCGGGCTCCTCGCCCGCTGCGGCGGTGCGCGGCCGGCGCGCCCGCGCCTCGGCCACCACCCGGTCCAGCAGCGCCAGCAGCACCTCCTCCTTGGAGGAGAAGTAGAAGTAGAACGTCGGGCGCGAGATGCCCGCCCCGCGCGCCAGGTCGTCCACCGAGACGGCGGCGTACCCGCGCTCGTCCAGCAGCCGCTCGGCGGTCTCCAGGATGGCGCGCCGGCGGTCGTCGCCGGAGGGGCGCGCGGCGCCGCGCCGGCCGCGGGCGGGCGCGGGCGGGAGG
>NZ_JAAALM010000221.1 GCF_009906395.1 Kineococcus indalonis | reverse complement strand
GGCACCGGGTGCTCCGGGTCCGCGGGGTGCGCGGGGTGCGCAGCGCTCGCGCGGCGCTCGCGCCAGGCGGCGTAGTCCTCGGTGGCGCTCAGCAGGGCGCCGGCCACCCAGGCGGCGACCACGGCGTCGTCGAGCAGGCCCAGCAGCGGCAGCAGGGCCTCGGGCAGCGCGTCCACCGGCGAGACCAGGTAGACCAGCCCGGCGGCGGCGCCGGCCAGGCGCGACCGGCCGGGACCGCGGTAGCGGCCGCCGGCGCTGTCGGCGACCATCGCCGGCAGCGAGCGGGCGCGGGCGGCCAGACCCGGGGTGCCGGGGCCGGTGCCCGAGCGCGCGGTGCGCCACAGCACCGCCAGCGCGGAGCGTCGCCGCTGCACCACCGGGACCGGGCCGGGCTTCACCGCAGCTCGCCGGTGCCCTCCGCGCCCGCGGCGCCGGCGGTCGGCGGCAGGGCGTGCTCGGCGTGCTTGGCGATGCGGCGCAGCATCAGGGCGTCGGCGCCGGCGCCGACGGCACCGCCGACGAGGGGCACCGCGCGGCTGCTGATGCGCACCAGGCCGCCGGTGCCCAGGCGGGCGAGCAGCCGGAAGCCGACGCCCTTGTTGACGAGCATGAGCACGGCCGGGGGCCAGCGCCGGGTGGCCAGGGAGGCCAGGCGCCCGCCGATGTTCAGGCTGGGCAGGCCGGCGGACTTCAGCACGTCGGTGGCGTCGGCGCCCACCAGGGTCAGCAGCACCGCGCTGCGCACCTCGGGCCGGGTGGTGTCGTAGCCGCGCAGCTCGGCCACGGCCGCGACGGCGCGGGTGGCCAGCACGTAGAAGCCGACGACGTTGGCGGGCAGCGCGACGGGCAGGGTGAGCAGGCCGCCCACGCCGGTGGCGAAGCCGCTGGCGGCCACCAGGCGGGTGTGCCGGCGCACGACCGCGTGCACCGCGGACTCGGTGGTGGGGTGCTCGGCGCGCGCGCGGCGCGCCACCTCGGCGGCCCCGTCGAAGGGTCCCCTGCCGTCGATGCCGACGGACAGCAGGCGCTGCACGAGGGCCGCGGCGCGCGAGTCGTCGGCACCTCCCGCCCCGGTCGCGTCGACGTCCCGCTGAGCGTCGCGGCGTGCCACTGGTCCCGTCCCTCCTCCGGCCGGCCGGACGTGGCCGGGCCGTCCGGGAACGCTAACCGCCGCGCGCTCGCGGCGCGCGGCGGGCGCGGGCGGTGCGGGTGGGCAGTGCCGTCGGGCGGTGCCGTCGGGCGGTGCCGGCGGGCGGTGCCGTCGGGCGGTGCCGGCGGGCGGCGTCAGCGGGCGGTGTCCTGCTCGCGCAGGTAGGCGGCGACCTCGTCCACGCCGGCGACGGCGTAGCGGCGGCGCGCCCACGGGCGCGGCAGGCCACCGGCGGCGGCGGCCGGCGGCCGGTCGGCCACCGGCATGCGGGAGGGGTCCAGCGGGCCGCGGCGGCGCGCGCGGCGGTCCAGGACGAGGGGGACGAGGAACACGGCGAGCAGGGCGACCTGCAGGAACGCGAACATGCCCTGTACCTCGGCACGCGGGGCCGCGGACTTCAGCGCCCGGCCGGGTGCGCCCGCGCGGGTGGCGGCGGGCGCGCTGCGCGGCTGGTTGGATCGGCGGGTGCCCCGCTCGCCCCGCCCCCGCCCGCAGCCGCGGCGCACCGCCGCCCGGCGCCCGGACCCGGTGGAGGGCGAGGCGCTCATCAGCACCGGCACGGTGCGCCTGGAGCGCGACCGCGACGACCCCGACGGCTGGCTGGTGCTGGTCAACGGCGTGCCCAGCTCCTACGTGGACCTGGCCGACCCCGAGCACCTGGTGTTCGAGTACCAGCAGTGGACGGCGGCCGTGCTGGACGCGGTGCACCCGCCGGGGCCGCTGCGGGTGGTGCACCTGGGCGGGGCGGGGTGCGCCTTCCCGCGGTACGTGGCCGCCACCCGGCCCGGGTCGCGGCAGCTGGTGCTGGAGGTCGACGAGCGCCTGGTGGAGCTGGTGCGCCGCAGCTTCGGCGCCAGCGCCTCGGCCGGCTTCCGGCTGAAGGTGGCCGAGGCGCGCGCGGGCGTGGCGGCGCTGCCGGACGCCAGCCAGGACGCGCTGGTGCGCGACGCGTTCGTGCACGACGCGGTGCCCTCGCACCTGGTGACCGTGGAGTTCCTGCGCGACGTGGCGCGGGTGCTGGCCCCGGGCGGGGTGTGGGTGGCCAACCTCGCCGACCGCCCGCCGATGCCGCACGCGCGCGCGGAGCTGGCCACGGCCGCGGAGGTCTTCGCGCACGTGGCGGTGCTGGCCGAGCCGGGGGTCTTCCGGGGCCGCCGGTACGGCAACGCGCTGCTGGTCGCCTCGCAGGAGGAGCTGCCCGAGCGGGCGCTGGTGCGGGCGCTGTCCGGCGGGGCGGCGCCGGCGCGGCTGGTGGCCGGCGAGGAGGCGCGGCACTTCCGGGCGGGTGCGGGCGTTGTCACGGACGCGGCCGTGGCCGCGCTGAGCCGCGGCGCGCCCGCGGGGTCGTCCCCGGCCGGGCCCGGGACGACCGCCCAGACGACCGCCCAGACGACGCGCACGGAGGAACCCGACGCATGAGCCTGACGCTGCAGACCGCGAGCACGACCGCCGGGGGCGGCCAGACCGGCGGCCTGACGGGCTTCGTGCTCGACACGGTGGCCTCGCTGGGCGCGCCGGGGGTGGGGGCGCTGAGCTTCCTGGAGGTGGTCTTCCCGCCGATCCCCAGCGAGGTCGTGCTGCCGCTGGCCGGCTACCAGGTGCAGCAGGGCGTGCTGCAGCTCTTCCCCGTGGTGGCGCTGTCGGTGCTGGGTGCCTTCCTCGGCTCGCTGGTCCTGTACTGGGTGGGCAGGGTGATCGGCCTGCGCCGGGCCGCCGCGATCGCCGAGCGGATCCCGCTCATGGACGCCGACGACGTGCACAGGTCCGCGGAGTGGTTCTCCCGCCACGAGGGCGCGGCGGTGTTCACCGGCCGCTTCATCCCCGGCGTGCGCAGCCTGATCTCGCTGCCGGCGGGCGCGGCGGGCATGCGGCTGTGGAAGTTCTCGCTGCTGACGGTGCTGGGCTCGGGCCTGTGGAACGGGCTGCTCATCGGCCTGGGCATGGCGCTGGGCACGCAGTACCAGCTGGTCGAGGAGTACGGGCACTACCTGGACTACGCGTTCTACGCGGCGATCGCGGCGGTGCTGGCGTGGGCGGTGCTGCGGCGGGTGCGGCGCGTGCGCGGGCAGCGGCGCGGTGGCGCTGCGGTGGACGCCCGGCAGCCGGGGGGCGAACGGCAGCGGGAGGGCTGAGGGCGCCCGCACCGCGCGGGGACTTGCGCACCGGCGCCCGGGCGCGGTGGGATCGGCGCCACGACGCCGGCGGTGGGTCCCGTCCGGGCGCGGGGAGGCCGACCGTGACCACCGAGGTGTCCCGCACGCCGGAGGTGCCCCGCGCGCCGGAGGTGCCCCGGGCGGGTGCGCTGCCGCTGCGCGAGCGGGTGGGCGCAGGGCGGCGCCCGGCGCGCCTGACCTCCCAGCTGCTCGCGGCGCGCGCGGCGTACGTGCTGCGCGGCAACGACCTGGGCACGATGACCTCGGCGGCGCCGCGGCTGTACCCGCACATGTGGAGCTGGGACGCGGCGTTCGTGGCGGTGGGGCTGGCGCGGCTGTCGGTGCCGCGCGCGATCCTCGAGCTGGACACGCTGCTGGGTGCGCAGTGGGGCAACGGGATGATCCCGCACATCGTGTTCAACCCGGACTCCACCGGCTACTTCCCCGGCCCGGAGCGGTGGGGTTGCCACCTGGGGGTGCCGGGGGCGCCGCCGTACCCGGCGACGTCGGGGATCTGCCAGCCGCCGGTGCACGCCATCGCGATGCAGCGCGTCGTGGAGGCCTCCCGGCGCCAGGGCCGCTCCGACCGGCAGGCGGCCGGGGAGTTCGTGGACCGGGCGTGGCGGCCGCTGGTGGCCTGGCACCGCTGGCTGGCCACCGCGCGCGACCCGCAGGGGCGCGGGCGGGTGGTGCTGCACCACGGCTGGGAGTCGGGCATGGACAACTCACCGCGCTGGGACGGGCCGTACTCGCGCGTGGTGGTGGGCGCGGACCTGCCGCCGTACCAGCGCCGGGACACCCTGGTGGTCACCGACGCCTCGATGCGGCCCAGCGACCGCGAGTACGACCGCTACCTGTGGCTGATCGAGGAGATGCGCCGCGTGGGCTACGACGACGCGCTGGTGCACGAGCGCGTCAGCTTCGCGGTGGAGGACGTGCTCGTCTCGGCGCTGCTGGCGGTGGCCTGCGACGTGCTGGCGGACCTGGGCGAGGAGCGCGGGCAGCCGGCCGCGGACGTGGCCGAGCTGCGCGCGTGGGCGCGGCGCTGCCGCGCGGGGGTGGTGGAGTCGGTGGACCCGGTCACGGGCCTGGCGCGCGACCGGGACGTGCGCACCGGCGAGTGGCTGTCCACCGAGACGGTGGCGGGCTTCGCGCCGCTGCTGTGCGGCGGGCTGCCGCGCGCGCGGGAGTCGGCGCTGCTGGAGGCGTTCGAGGGTGAGCGCTGGTGCGGGCACCCGCAGCTGGCGGCGGCGGTGCCGCCGTCGACGTCGCCGGCCTCGGGGGCGTTCCGCCCGCGCGAGTACTGGCGCGGCCCGCAGTGGCCGGTGATCGCCTGGCTGTTCCACTGGTCCTTCGCCCGGCGCGGCTGGGCGGAGCGGGCCGCGGTGCTGCGCGAGGAGGGGCTGCGCCTGGTGGGCGCGGGCGACTTCGCGGAGTACTACGACCCGCTCAACGGCGAGCCGCTGGGCAGCATGCAGCAGTCCTGGACGGCGGCGGCCGTCCTGGACTGGCTGTGCTGACCCGTCCCGCCCCGCGGGTCAGTCCGCGGGCCCGGCGCCCTGGTGCTGGCGCGCGCGGCGGGCGGCGAGGTCGCGGCGCAGCGCCTCGCGCATGCGCGGCACCACGACGCCCTGGCGGGCCATCAGCTCGCGGGTGCGCCGGCGGCTGACGAGGATGCCGGCCACGCCGACCGCCCACAGGGGGAACTGCACGGCGAAGGCGACGCGGAAGGCGTCCAGGGAGTAGGTGCCGGGGCTGCCGGCGCCCTGCAGGTCCAGGACGACGCCGACGACGAGCACGAGCACGACGGTGGCGGCGAAGCCCATGACGTTGGTCAGGCCGGTGGCGCCGCCCAGGCGGTGCGCGGGGTTGGACGTGCGGGCGTAGTCGAAGCCGATCATCGAGCCGGGCACGCCGGTGGCGATGACCACGACGAGCAGCGCCAGCAGCGGCAGCGGCGCGGGCCCGGGCAGGGCGAGCACGAGGGCCCACACCGCCGCCTGCGCGCCGACCACGCTCAGCACGATCCAGGAGCGGCGCAGCGGGTGCCGGGCCACCAGGGCGCCCATCAGCGGGCCGGTGCCGGCGGCGGTGACGGTGTAGAGGGTCAGCAGCGCCCCGGCGGTGCCGGTGCTCAGGCCCTGCCCGGAGACGAGGAACGGGTAGCCCCACAGGGTGGCGAAGGCGTTGCCGGCGAAGGGGGTGGCCCAGTGCGACCACAGGCCCAGGCGGGTGCCGGGCTGGCGCAGCGACTCGCGCAGGTCGGCGGCGACCTGCCGGGCGGTGCGGGCGCTGCGCGGGTTCGGCGCCCCCGGCGGCACGTCGCGCAGGACGAGGACGGCCAGGACGGCGGCCAGGACGGTGAAGGCGGCGGTGCCGGCGTAGGCGGGCGCCCAGCCGGGCCCGTGCAGCAGGGCGACCAGGGGCACGAAGCTGAACACCTGCCCGAGCTGGCCGAAGAGGCCCACGAGCTGGGTCATCACGGGCACCCGGTGCGGGGGGAACCAGTTGGTCACCACGCGCAGCACGGAGGTGAAGGTGGCGGCGTCGCCGGCGCCGACGAGGACGCGGGCGAGCACGGCCTGCCAGGTCTGCGTGCTCAGCGCCAGCACGAGCTGGCCGGCGCCCATGGCGGCGGCGCCCAGGACGACCAGGCGGCGGGGCCCCCAGCGGTCGATGAGCACGCCGACGGGCACCTGCAGGGCGGCGTAGACGAGGAACTGCAGCACGGCGAAGCTGGACAGCGTCCCGGCGCCGATGCCGTAGCGCTCCTGCGCCTCCAGCCCGGCGGCGGCCAGGGAGGTGCGGTTGGCGACGGTGACGACGTAGGCCAGGGCGCCGACCGCGAGCGCTGGCTGGAGCTCGTG
>NZ_JAAALM010000220.1 GCF_009906395.1 Kineococcus indalonis | reverse complement strand
GGGCAGCAGCGCGAGGGCCAGCGCGGCGGCCGCCGCGGCGGACCGCGGCGCCGCGGCGCGCGCGCTCACGAGCGGCCCCCCTCGGGCGTCTCGACGACGACGGTGGTGGCCTTGACGACGGCGGTGGCGCGGCTGCCCGGTTCCAGGCCCAGCTCCTCGGCGGCCTCGCGGCTCATGAGGGAGACCACGCGGTGCGGGCCGCACTGCATCTCCACCTGCGCCACCACGCCGTCGGCGACGACGCGGGTGACCAGCCCGGCGAAGCGGTTGCGCGCGGAGCGGGCCACCCGGGTGGTGTCGGGGGTGGCGGCCGCGGCGTGCTCGACGGCGAAGGCGGCCAGCGCGGCGCCGTCCACGACGAGCCTGCCGGCGTCGTCGCGGCCGGCGGGCAGGGCGCCGGAGTCGGCCCAGCGGCGGGCGGTGTCGTCGGAGACGCCCAGCAGCTCGGCGACCTCGCGGATCCGGTACTGCGGCACGGCGGCCAGGTTAGCCGCCGCAACCGCGGCCCGGGCGGCGCGCGGGCGCCGCGGTTGCGTCAGCCCTCGCGCAGGAGGGCCAGCATGTGCGGCAGCTCGAAGACCTGCGCGACGGCCACGCCGGACTGCCGGCCCAGCTCGGGGTCGGCGCCGGCGGCCAGCAGCGCGCGCACGACCGCCTCGTCCTGGCGGAAGACCGCCGCGCCCAGCGCCGTCTGCCCCTTGTCGTTGACGCGGGCGTGGTCCGCGCCGCGCTCCAGCAGCAGCCGCACGGTGCCCTCGTGGCGGTGGTAGGCGGCCAGGATCAGCATCGTGTCGCCGCCGGAGGTGGTCAGGTCCACCGGCACGCCGAGGTCGAGGCGCTCGGCCAGCGCCTCGGTGCGGCCCCCGCGGGCCAGGTCGAAGGTCTCCTGGAGGAAGCGCAGCTGCTCGTCGCTCAGGTCGGCGGTCACGCCCCGACGGTAACCGGCGGCGGGGGTGCGCGACCCCGCGGCGGCACCCGCGCGGAGCAGCCGGGGGGAGGGGCTGGCGCCCGGCGCACCGCGCCCCCTACCGTGTGCTGAACCGGTTCGGCAGCGTCGCCCGCGGGTCGCGCCCCCCGACCGGACCAGGCGAAGACCCGAGAGGACGACGTGCTCGACACCGACAAGATCTCCGTGCAGCTGTACACGGTCCGCGACGCGCTCGCGGCCGACCCCGAGGGCACCCTCGGCCGCCTCGCGTCGATCGGCTTCCGCAAGGTCGAGCCGTTCGGGCTCACCGAGTGGGCCCCCAAGCTGGCCCCGGGCCTGGCCGCCCACGGCCTGAGCGCCCCCAGCTCCCACGCCAAGGTCGTGGGCGGTGACGTCGAGGAGGTCCTCGCCGCGGCCGCCACCACCGGCACCACGCTCGTCGTCGAGCCGTTCGTCGACCCCGCCCGCTGGACCACCGCCGAGGACGTGGCCGCGATCGCCGCGGAGCTGAACGCCGCCGCGCGCCGCGCCGCCGACGCCGGCGTCACCATCGGCTACCACAACCACTGGTTCGAGCTGGAGAACCTCATCGGCGGCCGCACCGCCCTGGAGGTCCTCGCCGACTCCCTCGACGACGCCGTCGCCCTGGAGGTCGACACCTACTGGGTCGCCGTCGGCGGGCAGGACCCCGCCGCGCTGCTGGGCCGCCTCGGCGAGCGCGTCAAGGCCGTGCACCTGAAGGACGGCGACGGCACCCGCGACACCAAGCAGCAGGTCGCCCTCGGCGCCGGCTCCCTCGACGTCGCCGCGATCCTGGCCGCCTCCTCCGGCGTGCAGCTGGGCGTCGTGGAGCTCGACGACACCACCGGCGACGTCTTCGACGCCGTGGCCGGCGGCTACGCCTACCTCGCCGGGCAGCGCGGCGCGGAGGTGTCCGCGTGAGCGCCCCCGAGCCGCGCACCGGCCCCGTCGGCATCGGCATCATCGGCGCCGGTGTCATCTCCGGCACCTACCTGGAGAACCTCACCAGCTTCCCGGACGTGAAGGTCCACGCCATCGGGGACCTCTTCCCGGAGGCGGCCAAGGCGCGCGCCGAGGCGCACGGCGTGCCCCACCACGGCGGCATCGACGCCGTGCTGGGCAACGACGACGTCGAGATCGTGATCAACCTGACGATCCCCGCCGCCCACGTCGACGTGTCCCTGCAGGCCATCGCCGCCGGCAAGCACGTGTGGAGCGAGAAGCCCGTGGCCCTGGACCGCGAGGGCGGCCGGCAGCTCATCGAGGCCGCCGCGGCGGCCGGGGTGCGGCTGGGCTGCGCGCCCGACACCTTCCTCGGCACCGGCCTGCAGACCGCGCTGGGGGCGCTGCGCCGCGGCGACATCGGCACCCCGCTGACGGCGCTGACGCTCATGCAGTCCCCCGGCCCGGAGTCCTGGCACCCCAACCCGGCGTTCCTCTTCCAGCACGGCGCCGGCCCGCTGTTCGACATCGGCCCCTACTACTTCACCCTCCTGGTGCAGGCGTTCGGGCCGGTGGCGGCGGTCGCGGCGGTCGGCTCCAGGTCGCGCGCCTCGCGCGTCATCGGCTCCGGCCCCAAGGCCGGGGAGAGCTTCGAGGTCACCGTGCCCACGCACGTCAGCGCCCTGGCGCAGTTCGAGGGCGGGCAGAGCTCGCAGAGCATCCTCAGCTTCGACTCCCCCCTGCAGCGGCACGGCTTCGTGGAGATCACCGGCACCGAGGCCACCCTGGAGGTGCCCGACCCCAACAACTTCGACGGCGACGTGCGCATCCGGCGCACCGGCTCGGAGGAGTGGGAGCTGCTGGCCTCCACCAAGGCGCTGTCCACGCGCGGCACCGGGGCGCTGGAGATGGCCCGCGCCATCCGCGCCGGCCGCCCGCACCGCGTGCAGGGCGCCCTGGCGCACCACGTCGTGGACGTGCTGATCTCGATCGACGAGTCGATCCGCACGCGCAGCTTCGTGGACGTGACCAGCACCGTGGAGGCGGCCGAGCCGCTGCCGGCGGACTGGGACCCCACCGCCCGCACGGTCTGAAGCCCCCCGCGACGCCCGCGGCGCCCCGTCCCCCGGACGGCGGCGCCGCGGGCGTCCGCGCATCCACCGACGGGCGGAGGAGGCACCCGTCCGCAGGACCTCCCCGTCAGCCTCACGGCTGATCCTCGGCCCGCACGGCCCGATCCGGTCCGCAGCGGTCCTACCCTGGGGAGGTGCCCCTGCTCGCCGAGATCTCGGCCTCGCTGCCCGCTGCCGCCCCCGCGCTGCTGCCGGACTGGCTGGAGGCCACCACGCTGCTGGACACCCTGGGCGCCGCGGCGCTGTGGGGGGCGGCGGCCGTCGTGTTCGCCGAGTGCGGCCTGCTCATCGGCTTCTTCCTGCCCGGCGACTCGCTGCTGTTCACCGTGGGGCTGTTCACCCACGAGGGGCACGTCCCGCACGCGCTGTGGCTGGTGTGCCTGGTGCTGTCGGCGGCCGCCCTCCTGGGCAACGTCTGCGGCTACGAGATCGGCCGCGCGGCCGGCCCGGCGATCCTCGACCGGCCGAACTCGCGGATCTTCAAGCGCGGGCACGTGGAGAAGACCCAGGAGTTCTTCGCCACCTACGGCGCGCGGGCGATCATCCTGGCCCGCTTCGTGCCGGTGGTGCGCACCTTCATCACCGTGGCCGCCGGCGCCGGTCGCATGCCGCGGCGCACCTTCTTCACGTTCTCCGCGATCGGCGCCGTGCTGTGGGGCACCGGCGTGACGGTCCTGGGCTACCTGCTCGGCGGCATCGCCTTCATCCGCCAGAACATCGAGGTCGGCCTGCTGGTGCTCGTGGCGATCTCGGTGCTGCCGGTGGTGCTCGAGGTCCTCAACGCCCGCCGCAAGCAGCGCCGCGCCGGGGCCGCGCTGCCGCAGCAGGTCGTGCGCGTGGACGAGGCCACCCCCGAGAACCAGCGCTGAGCCGCCCCGGGCAGGATGGCCCGGTGCCCCGCTCCCGACAGCTGCTCCAGCTGCGCTGGGGCGACATGGACGCCTACCGCCACGTGAACAACGTGGAGGTGCTGCGGCTGCTGGAGGAGGCGCGCGTGCGGGCCTTCGGGGTGCCCGCGGCCGACGGCTCCGCGCCCATGCTCGCCACCGGCATGGTGGTCGCCCGCCACGAGGTCGACTACCTGCTGCCCCTGGACTACCGCCCCGAGCCGGTCGCCGTGGAGCTGTGGACCGGGCGCGTGGGCGGGGCCAGCTTCGAGGTGCGCTACGAGGTGCTCGCGCCGGGACCCGAGGGCGGCGGGGAGCGCCCCCACGTGCGCGCCAGCACCACGTGCGTCTCCTACGACTTCGCCGCCGGGCGCCCGCGCCGCCTCAGCGACGCCGAGCGCGCCCGCCTGGCGGCCCTCGCCGACGGGCCCGCGGGCACCGGCGCGCCCGGCTGAGCCGACCCGCCGGACGGGCCCGGCCCCGGTCGGGGTGCGAGGATCGCGGGGTGTCCGACTGGCTCTCGCAGCTCGCCGACCCCCAGCTGGAGCACCTCGGCGCCCTGGGCGCCTACGCGCTGGTGTTCGGCATCGTCTTCGCGGAGACGGGCACCCTGGTGGGCTTCTGGTTGCCCGGCAGCACCGTGCTGTTCACCGCCGGGCTGCTCTCGGCCCGCGAGGGCAGCCCGCTGTCGCTGCCGGTGCTGGTGGTGGGGGTGACGCTGGCGGCGGTGCTCGGCGACACCGTGGGGTACTGGTCGGGGCGGCGCCTGGGCAGGCCCTGGCTGCTGCACCGCGCCGGCCGGGCCGCGCAGCACCTGCCGCGCGCGGAGGCCTTCTACGAGCGCTACGGCTGGTTCGCCGTCGTGGGCTGCCGCTACATCCCCTGGCTGCGGGCGTTCACGCCGATCATCGCCGGCACCGCCGTCATGCCGTACGCCGCGTTCGCCACCGCCAACGTGGTGGGGGCGCTGACGTGGGGGGCGCTGCTCGTGCTGGCCGGCCACGCCGCCGACTCCCTGCCGTGGATCCGCTCCCTGGCCTACACCGTCGCGGGCGTGGCGGTGCTCACCTCGATCGTCGCGCCCGTGGTGGGCGCGCTGCGCCGGCGCCGCGGGGCGCGCACCCGCCGGACGGCCCCGTGAGGGGACCGCGCCCCGTCCTGGCGCGCGGTGCGACCGGTCGGCCCGCTCAGCCCGGGCGGGTGACGGCGGTCAGGCGCACGGCGACGGTGACGTCCACGACCGGCGGCAGGCCCGCCAGGCGCTCCTCGAGCCCGGCGGCGTCGACGTGGTGGGCGCTGGGGCCCATGAGCACCAGGTCGCGCAGGGCGTCGCGGTCCAGGGGGCGCTGCAGCGACAGCTCGCGCTGGGCGGCGGGGGCGAACCCGGCCAGGTCGGCGGCCAGGCGCTCCTGCTTGCGCTCCTCCACGGCCACCATCCCCAGCGCGCCGCGCACCTGCTCCAGGTGCGCGGGCAGCGGCGTGAGGACCACCCACGCCCCGCCCGGGCGCAGCACGCGCGCCACCTCCGCCTCCCCGCGCGGGGCGAACACGGTGGTCACCAGGTCCGCGCAGCCGTCGGCCAGCGGCAGGGCGCGCCAGGCGTCGGCGCCCAGGGCCGCGGCGCGCGGGTGGGCGCGGGCGGCGCGGCGCAGCGCGGGCGCGGAGGTGTCCACGCAGAGCCCGTGCGCGCCGGGCAGGGCGTCCAGGACGCGGGCGCGCACGTCGGCGAGGGCGCGGCGGGAGGCGCGCGCGTCGAGCAGCGGCAGCCGGGTGCGGGTGGCGCGGGGGTGCTCGAAGGCGTCGTAGAGGCGGGCGACGGCGGGGTGGAAGACGGGGTCGCGCCCGGGGTCGGCCACCTGCAGCAGCCAGTGCTCCTCCTGCTGGCCGACGTGGGCGAGGTCCCACACCAGCGGGCTCATCAGCGGGGAGTGCTGGGCGGTCAGCTCGGCGTCGTCGAAGTCGGTGAGGGCGAGGGTGGAGCGGCGGGCGGACTGCAGGGCGTCCACGGCCACCCGCAGGTCGGCGGCGGTGGGCGTGCCGGTGGTGGTCATCGCAGTTCCTCCGCGGTCAGGCAGGCGGCGGGCCCGCTGCGGCGGGCCCGGTCCAGGACGAGGGCGGCCGGGTCGCGGCCGGCGGCGACGGGTGCGGCCCACGCCTCGGCGCACGGGCGCAGGGCGGCGGGCACGGCGGGCAGGGCGCCCTCGAGCACGCCGCGGGCGGCGCGGGCGAGGACGGGGTCGGTGAGCCCGGCGCCGGTGGCGGGGCGGCCGGCG
>NZ_JAAALM010000021.1 GCF_009906395.1 Kineococcus indalonis | reverse complement strand
TCGCCGAGCGCGGCGAGGCAGGGATCGCCGAGCTGAAGGAGCTCACCGGTGGGCTGGGCGCGCACTCGGTCGTCGAGGCCGTCGGCACCCACGAGTCGATGCACCAGGCCATCGGCTCGACCCGCCCGGGCGGGCACGTCGGCTTCGTCGGCGTGCTGCACGACGTCTCGATCACCGGGGAGGACATCTTCATGACCCACGTGCACCTGCACGGCGGCCCGGCGCCGGTGCGCCGCTTCCTGCCCGAGCTGATCGACCTCATCTGGAACCGGCGGATCGACCCGGGCAGGGTCTTCGACCTCACCCTGCCGCTGGAGCGGGCCGCCGAGGGCTACGCGGCCATGCACGAGCGCCGCGCCACCAAGGTCCTGCTGCAGCCCTGACACGAGGAGGAGACGACGGTGCAGCTGAACACCCCCGCCCCCACGCAGTCCCCCACGGCCACCTTCACCGGCCAGGTGCTCATGACGCCGCTGGCCGCCGGTGAGGAACCCTCCCGGCTCAGCGTGGCCCTGGTGCGCTTCACCCCCGGGGCCCGCACCCACTGGCACGTGCACCCCCTCGGGCAGGTCCTGCACGTCACCGAGGGCGTCGCCCTCGTCGGCACCCGCGACGGGACGGTGGTGCGGGCCCGCGCCGGCGACAGCGTGGTGTGCTCGCCCGGGGAGGAGCACTGGCACGGCGCCACCGCCGACGCGTTCGCCGCGCACCTGGCGATCCAGGAGGCCGCCGACGACGGCAGCGGGGCCACCAGCCCGGTCACGTGGCGGGAACCGGTCGCCGAGGACGTCTACCGCGCGGCGCAACCACCCCGGCGGTAGGGGCCGGCGCACCGCGGGTGCGCGCGGCCCCGACCGGCTGCACCCGCTGCGCTGCCGGGCGAGGTGGGTGCTGCCGACCGGGGTGCTCCGCGTCAGTCCACGGCGCTGCCGTCGGGTCGGGTGACGACGACGCGGACGCCGGCGCCGCGGAACGGCGCCAGCGCCCGCGGGTCGGCGGAGTCGTCGGTGACCAGCGTCCAGCCCGCGGGCAGCACGGCCCAGGCGTGGAAGGGGCGCCGGCCCAGCTTCGCCGCGTGCGCGAGCACGTGCACGCGCCCGGAGCGCCGCGCCATCAGCTCCTTCAACCGGGTCTGGGTGTGCTCCGCCTCGCAGACGCCGTCCTCGGCGCTGACCCCGTCGGCTCCCAGGAAGACCGCGTCGGCCGTGACCCGCTCCAGGGCGGCTTCGGTGACGGGGCCGACGAAGCCCTGGCTGAGGTGGCGCAGCGTCCCGCCCAGGCAGAGCACCTCGACGTCGTCGGCGTCGGCCAGGGCGCCGAGCGCGGTGAGGCCGGTGGTGACCACGGTCAGGGGGGCGCGGGCGCGCAGCTCGTGCGCCAGGGCGCCGACGGTGGTGCCGGCGTCCAGCAGCACCGTCTGGCCCGGCCGGACCTGCGCCGCCGCCCAGCGGGCGATGCCGCGCTTGGCCTCGAACGCCTCCCCGGTGCGCCGGCGCAGCGGCTCCTCGGGGTGGGCGACCAGGGGCAGCGCGCCCCCGTAGGTGCGCGTGAGCAGCCCCCGGTCGGTCAGGTGCGCCAGGTCGCGCCGGATCGTGGAGGCGGTGACGCCGAACCTCTCGGACAGCTCCTCCACGCTGGTGGGACCCGCGGTGCCGGCCAGGCGCAGGATCTCCTCCCGGCGCGCGGAGGAGGGCGGTGCGGTGCGCCCGCTCACGAGGGCGCGGAGGCCAGCTCGGTGGCCTGGCGCAGCGCCTCGACCATGCTGCCGACCTCCACCCGCCCGGTGCCGGCGATGTCGAAGGCGGTGCCGTGGTCGACGGAGGTGCGGATCACGGGCAGCCCGACGGTGATGTTCACCCCGGCCTCGATGCCGAGGACCTTCACCGGCCCGTGGCCCTGGTCGTGGTACATCGCCACGACGAGGTCGTAGTCACCGCGCCCGCCGAGGAAGAAGGCCGTGTCGGCCGGCAGCGGGCCCACCGCGTCCACGCCCGCCGCGCGGGCCGCCTCGATGCCGGGGGCGATCTTCTCGGCCTCCTCGCCGTACCCGAACAACCCGTCCTCCCCGGCGTGCGGGTTGATCGCGCACACCCCGATGCGCGGGGCCGGGGTGCCCGAGCGCACCAGCGCCTCGTGGCCGCGGCGGATGGTGCGCTCCACCAGGCCCGGCTCGATGCGGGCGACGGCGTCGATCAGGCCGACGTGGGTGGTGACGTGGATGACCTTGATGCGCGGGGTGGTGAGCATCATCGAGACCTCCTCCACGCCGCAGAAGTGCGCGAGCAGCTCGGTGTGCCCGGGGTAGCGGTGACCGCCGGCGTGCAGGGCGGCCTTGTTCAGCGGTGCGGTGCAGATGGCCTGCACCTCCCCGCGCACCGCCAGCTCGCAGGCGATCCGCACGTACTCGTGGGCGGCGTGGCCGGCGGCGGGGGAGATCCGGCCCCACGGCAGGTCCTCGGGCAGCAGGTGCGGGTCGATCACGTCGATGCGCCCGGGGGTGAAGGCGGCCTCGGCGACCGAACCCACCTCGACGACCTCGACCTCGACGCCGAGGGCGGCGGCGCCCAGGCGCAGGCGGTGCGCGTCGCCGATGACGAGGGGCCGGCCGCCGGTGAAGGCCGACCCGTGCGCCAGGGCGCCGACGGTGACCTCCGGCCCGACGCCGGCGCCGTCGCCCATGGTGACGGCGACGACGGGACGCCGGTCCGCCGCGCTCGCGCTCTGGCCGGTGGGGACGGTCGTGGTGCTCACAGGGCCTCCAGGTGTGCTCGTGCGTCCTCGCGCGCGGGAGCCGCGGCGCGCAGCCGGTGCAGGAGCCGCACGAGCTCGTGCAGCTCGCCCGGACCGCCGAAGCTGCCGGGTTTGGTGGCCACCAGCCTGCCGTCCGCGGTGACGCTCACCACGGCGCCGTGGGAGAGCTGCGCGACGGGCCGCAGGGTGTCCACCCCCAGGCGGGTCAGCACGGCGCGGGCGGTCTCGCCCCCGGTGAGGACGAGGTCGCGCGCACCGACGAGGGCCACGGCCCGCTCGGCCAGGCGGACCACGGCCGCGCGCGGGTCGGCGTGGGTGCCGTCCAGGCGCAGCACGAGCGGGTCGGCCGCCGGGTGGCCGTGCGCGACCAGCTCGACGGCGGCCACGGCGATGGCGGCGAGGTCGTCCTCGCTCTCGGCGTCGGCGACGACGCTGCTCCCGCCTGCGGTGCTGCGCGCGAGCACCCGCGCCAGCCCCGGTGAGCGGACCGTCGCCAGGCCGACCTCGAGCACCGGCCCGGCGCCGGCCAGCAGGTCAGCCACGCGCTCGGGCGCGGGCCGCGGCTCGAGGTGCCACAGGTCCGTGCGGGCCAGCGCGGTGCCGTCCACCAGGGGCACGCCGTCCACGACGCTGCGCCGCAGCGCCGGCAGCGCACCCGCGACGACGACGGTGAAACCTTGGTCCCGCAGCGCTCGCACGGTCGCGCCCACGTTGCCCCGCCACAGCGAGTCGAGCTTCACGGCGAGCAGCCCGCCGCCCGGCGACCCGCCGGAGGTCAGGGCGCTCACGGCGGCCGTGACGGCGGCGTGGGCGGCCGCCGGCTCGGCGGCGCGGTGGTCGAGGTCCACGACGACGGTGCCGCGCGCACCGGCCGCGCTGCCCGCGGGGGGCGCCTGCAGCAGCACGGTGCAGGGGCGCCGGCGCAGCAGCAGCGCCCCGGCGACCTCGGCGGCGCCGGAGAGGTCGTCCGCCACGACCGCGCTCAGCGCGGTGCGGGAGGCCTCCTCGGCGGGCACGGCCGCGGCGGGGGGAGCGGCGGTGCGCTCGGCGGGGCGTCTCACGCGCGGCGCCTCACGCGTCGCTGCTCATGGGGGTCCCCCCGGGGAGTCGGTGACCGCCGACGTCGCTGCCGGCGGGGTGCGCCCCGATGCTCGCACACGCTGCGCGGAACGCGCTAGCCGTTGCGCGGTCCGCGCAGGCGCGCCGAGGTCACGACCACGGACCCGGGGGGCGCTGGGTCGGCAGGCGCTGGCCCGGCGAGCGCGGGGCCGGCACGTTCTCGGCGCGCGCGGGGGAGCCGCCGCCCCGCAGGTCGCGGACGTGCCGGACCGGCGCGGGAACCGGGCCCGCGGGAACCGGGCCCGCGGGCACGTGCTGCGCCGGGAGGTGGTGCGCAGGGGTGCCCACGCCCGCGAGCTGGTGCGCGCGGTGCTCGTCGATCGGCCGCGGGCGGCGGCGCCCCGGCGCCGGGGCCGCCCCGCCCAGGGCGGCGTACCAGCCCGCCACGGCTGCCAGGTCCGTCCAGATCACGGCGGCTCCTCACTCGCGTCGGGTGCGGCGCGGCCCGCTGGCCACGAGCGAGGTCTACCCGCTCCCCGGCCGGCGGGTCGACCGCCCGGGTGAGGGTGTCAGGGGTGTGCCAGCGGCCGCGGCCCCGTCGCCGCCGGGGAGCCGCCACCGCCTGGGAGCCGTCGCCGCCGGGGCGCGAGCGCGCCACGATGACGGACGTGGAAGAGGTCGAGGTCGTCGTCGCCCACCGGGAACGCGCGACCCTGCGCGTCGGCGACGTGTTCCTGAAGGTCGACGCGGACCGGGCGCGCAGCGACGTCGAGGTGGCCGCGATGGCCCTGGCGCCGCTGCCGACCCCGCGGGTCCTGTGGCACCGGGCGCCCGTGCTCGCGCTGGCCGCCCTGCCCGGCACGGCGCTGGGGCGCCTGGGGCAGCCCTCGAGCGCACCGCCGCAGGCCTGGGCCGCGGCCGGTGCCGCCGTCCGGCGCCTGCACGAGGCGCCGCTGCCGCCGTGGCCCGGCCGGGACCCGCAGGAGATCGCCTCCGACCTCGACCGCGAGTGCGCGTGGCTCACCAGCCGCGGTGTGCTCCCCGCCGACCTGGTCGTGCGCAACCGGCGCGTCGCCGAGACCGCCCTGCGGGGGTGGGCGCCGGTGTTCACGCACGGCGACCTGCAGAGCAGCCACGTGTTCGTCCGCGGCGAGGAGGTCACCGGGGTGATCGACTGGTCCGAAGCGGCGCCGGGCGACGCGGCGTTCGACCTGGCCGTCCTCACCCTGGGGCACGAGGAGCACCTCGAGGACGTCCTCGCGGGGTACGGATCGCCCGTGGACCGCGACGTGGTCCGCGGGTGGTGGTCGCTGAGGAGCTTGTCGGCCGTCCCGTGGCTGGTCCGGCACGGGTTCGACCCGTTCGCGCCGGGCTGCGAGGTCGACGTGCTCAAGGCCGTCGTGTGACCCCTGCGCGCACCCGGTCATCGTGGCAGCCACCGGCGGGTGAGGGCCCGGACGGTGCGGGACCCACCGCGGCGCCACCGAGGCGCCTGCGCGAACTCCTCAGCGAGGAGCGGCGGCGCGTCCACCTGGACGAGCGGGGCGTGCTGATGACCGTCGGCCAGGCGGAGGCGGGACGTCTGCTGGGCACCGTCCTCTCCAGCGACCTGCCCGACCTGGCGGCGCGGTGGCTGGCGGTCGGTCTCGACACCCCCGCCCTGCGCGAGCTCGCCGGTCACCCCCGCCACGACGCCCGGGGCGTCGACGCGTCGTGGCGGCAGGTCCTGCGCGAGGTGCCCGGCCTGCCCGAGGACGGCGGCGCCTGCACCGGTGCGACGGCCTGGGTGCGGGTCCTGCCCGTGGAACTGGCGCGGTGGCGGCGCGGGGAGGTCACCTCCGAGGAGGCGACGAGGCGGCTGCTGGCCCTGCAGGGGACGGCGGAGACCGGCGCGGTGGCGGGGATGACCGAGTTGTCCCTGGCGGAGGAGGGGTGCTCCACGCCGTCGTCACCGTCGGAGGAGGACCGCCGGAGGGACGCGGTGCTGGCGGGCATGGCGGCCGACGTGCTCCTCTGACGGCGGCGCTCACACCGCTCCGGTGGAACCGCTCGCCGACGCTCACGTGCACAGCCGGTTCTCCTGGGACGCCCGCCTGGTCGGGGACGTGGGAGCCACCTCGCGCGCGGGCCGTCGAGCTGGGGCTCCCCGCGGTGGTCCTCACCGAGCACGTCGACTTCACGCCCTCCCGCGCGGGTTCCTCGACCGAGAGCTACCCCGAGGTCGCCGGTTTCGTCACCGACGGGGTCCTGAGCGCTCCGGAGCTGGACGTGGACGGCTGCCTGGAGCGCGTCCAGCGGTGCCGTTCGCGGTTCCCGCAGCTGCGCGTCGTGACGGGGGTGGAGGTCGCTCAGCTGCACCGGCACACCGGCCAGGTCCGGGACCTGCTCGCCCGGGCACCCTTCGAGCGGGTGCTGGGCTCCGTGCACTGCCTTCCCGACGGGCCGCCCGGTGGTGAGCTGGCTGCCTCGGTGGGCTTCGTCCCGGACGCGCAGCCGGCCGCGCCCTGGTGCCTGGCGGGCTGACCCCGGCGAGCGCGTCACGGCCGCGCCGGGGGTGGCGCCCCGGCCGGCGGCACGAGCGCGCGAGCCGGGGTTCAGCGGTCCCGGGTCGGCAGGGCCAGGACGAGGGTGTGGGTGGCTCCGGGCAGCCCCGCCTGCGGCCAGGCGACGCTCACGTGCGCGCGGCCGTCGGCGGGCAGCTCGTCGATCCAGTAGCGCGCCTCCACGGTGAAGCGGACCTCGCCCGTGGCGGAGTCCTCGCGGGTGCGGGTCGAGGACGTCGTGGCGTGGACCTGGTCGGCCAGGTCGCCGACCGCGACGCGCAGCACCAGCTCCGAGCCCGCGGCCTTGCCGCCGTCGGGGTCCAGCGGCTGGCGGGGGCCGTCCACCACCTCCCGCCTGGCCGCTTCGGCGTGCACACCCTCGGCGTGCAGACGCAGGTGCAGCACGAGACCGGCGGGTCGTGCGTGGGCCCGGACGTGGTCCAGCTCCGCGCGGATGCCGGGAGCGTGACTGAGCAGCACGGGGCCGTGCACCAGGACCCCGGCGTCGAGCGGTGCGGTGGCGGGGACCCAGCGTCGCGGCACGGCACCACTCTCGCCGCGACCGAGCCCGGGGGCAACGCGCTGAGGTCGACGGTCGACGGTCGAGCGTCGTGCGGCGGTGGTGGGTGGCCACCGCTCAGACGCGCTGCAGGGCTTCCCAGGGCTGCGGTGGCACCTCGACGGCGATGCGGTCCCCGGCGCGCACCTGACCGCCGGTGAGGACGATGCTCATGATGCCGGCCCTGCGCACCACGTTGCCCTCGGCGTCGCGGGGGGTGAGCGCCTTCAGCAGGCCGGGGCGGAAGGCGTTGATCTGCGCGCACGGGTTGCGCAGCCCGGTGACCTCGAGCACGGCCTGCTCACCCAGGTGCAGCCGCGTGCCGCGGGGCAGGTCGAGCAGGTCCAGGCCGTGGGTGGTGATGTTCTCGCCCAGCTGGCCGGGGGCGACCTCGAATCCCTGCCGGTCGAGCTCCTCGTGCAGCTCGCCGTGGATCAGGTGCACCTGGCGCAGGTTGGGCTGATCGGGGTTCGCGGCCACGCGGGAGCGGTGCTGGACCGTGGTGCCGGCGTGGGCATCGCCGTCCACGCCGAGACCGGCCAGCAGCGTGATGACGTCGGTGACGTCCTTGCTGAAGCGGTGCGCGCCGTCTCGGCTGACGGCGCGGACTCGCCCTGCCTGGATCTCGCTCACCGCTCGATCATCGCGCACCGCGGGGCTGCGAGCTGCGAGCTGCGGGTCGTGGTCTGCCGGGTGTCGGGGTCCTGGCGAGTCGGAGCAGGGTTCCCGAGCAGGACCAGCCGCCCCACCCCGACGGCCAGGTCCACCTCGTGCGGGTGCGCCCAGGGGCTGAGGGGGCTCTCGTGGTCGAAGGCGCGCTCGTCCCGGTCAGCGGTGAGCACGGCGTCCAGCACGGCCAGGGCCCGGCTGCGTCGGCGCAGGGTGGCGGGCCCGGGCAGGCGCTGGGCCAGCGCCCAGACGCGCGCAGCAGCGCGGCACGGGTCGATGGTGTCGCGGCATCGAGGAGGCGCCCTCCACCGCAGGGCTGAGGCGGTGGGGGCGTGGGCTGCGAGGCGTGGGCGAGCGCTCGTGGTGGCGCTCCGGACGGCTTCGAGGTCACCGGTTCCGCCGACGACGCGCAGCGAGGCTTCGATCGATCAGCGCTGCGCGGTGCGCGTGCTGCGCCGGACCCCGTGCGCCGCACTGCGCGGTGACCAGGTGGAGGTTTCGATGGAGCGGGGCTGGTGCTACGGCAGCAGGGACCGGAGCACCAGGGCGAGCAGCAGCAGCGAACCGAGGGTGGTGGCCACGATCGCGCCGGTGCGCTGCGGCGCGGCCTGCACGTCGTGCTGGCGCTGGAAGGGGGCGAACTCGTTGCCGCTGGTGGAGGGGAACGCGTCGGGTCCTGGTGGTGCGGCAGGTCGGTGTCGGTTCACTCGTGCCCCAGCGCGCTGAGCAGCAGCAGCGGTGCGCACAGGACCGCTTGCGGCACAGCGACCAGCAGCACGCTGACGCGCACGGCGGCGCGCTGCCGGGCGGCGATGAGGGCCGTCACCGCCACCGGGGTGCACGTGGCTGCAGCCGCCATCGCCACCAGGACGGCGGCAGGGACCGCGCCGGGGTCGGAGAGCGGCCACACCAGGGCCGAGAAGAAGGTCGGCACGGCGAGCACCAGCAGCGCGCCACCGGTGCCGGCGGCCACCAGCGACGCCTTGGCGGGTGCGCTGGGTGCGGCGGGTGCGGCGGGAGGCTCGCGCTGCTCCTGCGGCGGTGCGTCCTCCACCGGCCTCCCCCGTCGTCGCCCGCGTGCCCGGTCGGGACAGCGTGCCCGAAGCGGGCGCGCCGGCGGTGCGCCTCCTGCGATCCGGGCGCGGAACGTGTGCACGGGGCGCTCATCGAGCCGGCCCCGCGGCGCGTCGTGCCTGTCCCCACGTCGTGCCGGGAGGCGCCGAGGTGGCGGGGCAGCTGCGCTGGCGGCGCAGCACCGCCGAGGTCAGCGCGCGGGAGGCCGATCGATGCCGTCCAGTCCCGCGAGGTCCGGCACGACGACCTGCCCGTCGGGGTTCCGGGAGACCGCCAGGACGGCGATCACGGCCGGCACGGGAACGGGTCCGTGGACGTGGCGGAGGGCTGGGCGGCGTCGTCGGGCACCTCCCAGCGCACCGGCGAGCCGCTCGCCTCGCACGCCGGGACGTCGATGACCAGCAGGACGTGGTCGTCGCCGAGATCGACCACCACCTCGTGGACGCCCGAGACCGCTGCTGCGCCGTCGTCCGGGGTGGCGCTGTCAGGCCACCCAGCTCCACGCCGTCTTGACGCCGGTGACGGCCAACCAGCCCAGCCCCACCAGGACCAGGGCGAACAGCGTCACGACCAGTGTCACACCGAGCCAG
The DNA here is from genome assembly GCF_009906395.1 of Kineococcus indalonis. Taxonomy (GTDB): domain Bacteria; phylum Actinomycetota; class Actinomycetes; order Actinomycetales; family Kineococcaceae; genus Kineococcus; species Kineococcus indalonis. The sequence goes on along the minus strand of NZ_JAAALM010000021.1, from coordinate 10,995 downwards.
CCGACGATGCGGCTGCTCCACGTCGAGGGCGCGTGCGGCCGGTGCGGGTGCTGCCAGGAGACCGGCGCACCGGCGATCTGCTCAGCTTCCTCGCGCAGCGCGCGCAGGCGTGCGCCGGCCCGCGGGCCGGCGCTGTCCTCCTCGGTGCGCCAGGCCAGGGCCTCCATCCGCGCGAAGGGGTCGCGGTAGGTGCGGCGGAAGGCGATCAGCTCACGCTCGTCGCGCTCGGGGCTGAGGTGGGACCAGCGCCCGGCTTGGGCCAGGTCGCCGTCGCGGCGGTAGGTGTCGGCGAGCTGCTCGCGCAGGTCCAGGCGGTCGGGGAAGGAGGCGACCAGCCCGCGCAGGCGTTGACGGGCCAGGGTGGTGCGGCCGGCGGCGAGGTCGGCGGCGACCTTGGTCAGGGTCTGGTCCAGCGGCACGCTGCGATGGTCCCGCACGCCGGCCTGCTGGTGCCGCTCGTCCTCACCCGTGCAGCCGTGGCACCTCCTGCGAGCGGCACCCGCAGCGCGCCGTGAGCGGACACGGCGAGCGCCTGCGCCAGCGGTGGCCGGTGGCCGGTGGCCGGGTCCAGCAGGTCCGCGACGGGCTGGACGTCGTCGGCGGCCCGGACCCCGGCGGGGTCGCGGGCCAGCCGGCCCGGGTGCAGGTGGCGGGTGGGCGCGCAGGGGGGCACGGACGCGGACGGCACCGGTGCGGTGGTCATCGTCGTGCCCGCGGGAGGAGGGGGACGAGGTGCGAAGCCCCCGGACCGCGGATCACCTGTCCACCACCGCCCGTCCTTCCACGGCAAGCCGCCCCAGCCGAGGCCCGCTACCGCTCGTCGGCGTGCCGGTGTTCTGCTCGCTGATCAGCTCCAGCCGGTCGGGGTCGAGGTGGCCGTCGTGCTGGGGGACCCCGGGCACGTCGACCCGGTCGATGACGGCGTGGGCCTCGTCGGCGGCGGTCCGGCGTGAAGCACCTGCGCCACCCGACCCGAGGGTGGTCGGCCTTCCAGAGCGAGGTCTGCACGACGACGAACGAGACCACTGGGTCGTGATCTGCACGCCTCGCGGGTGATGCGGGTCCGCGTCGCTGCCGCGGGTGCCGGTGCCCCCGCTGCCGCTGGTGAAGAGCGCGCGGCCGGTGCCGGCCAGGGAGGCGGCGACGACCAGCCGCAGCTCGTCGACCAGTCCGGCCCGCAGCAGCGGACGCGCCAGCCGGGTGCTGCCGTGCACACCGGTGTCACCTCCTGCGCCCCGCTTCAAGGCGGCGACGTGCTCGGGCGTGCCGTTGATGAAGTCCGCGAAGGGCTGCACGGTCGAAGTGGGCCAGTAGCCGGCCCAGTACTCGTGGGTGCCCCGGCCGAGCAGGACGGTGTCCTGGGTGCTGATCACCGTGGCGAGGTTGTCGAACACCGCTTCGCCGGTGCCGGACATCCAGTTGCTGGGCTCGTCGGCCACACCCACACCGTCCAGCCAGAGCAGGTGGTAGACGACGACCTTGCGCGTGTGCCCTCCTCAGGGACTCCCGCCGTGGGGACCGGGTGAGCGGGAAGGACTCACCGGGTTCCGGCGAAGTCCGCGGGCCGGAAGCGGCCGGAGGACAACCGGCCCTCGATCTGCTCCAGGCTGCGGCCGGTCAGCTCCGGCATCCTGCGGTACAGGAACACGAAGGCGATGACGTTGAACGCCGCGTACAGCCAGAAGGTCTGGCCGGTGCCGATCGTGTCGATGATGCTCAGCAGCGTGAGGGTGATGAGCAGGTTCGTCCCCCACAGCGACGCCGACTGCGCTGCGGCGCCGGCCGAGCGCGTCGCCAGCGGGTAGATCTCCGAACCGGTGAGCCAGCCCATCAGCTGGATGCCGCCGGCGGTGAAGGCCATGAACGCCACCAGCGTGGCGACGATGAACGGCACCTGCGCCTCGCCGTCGTTCCCGGTGACGAAGAAGGTGCCCAGCACCACCAGCGACAGCGCGGCGCCGGGCAGGGTCAGCAGGGTCAGCCGCCGCCGGCCCACGCGGTCGATGATCGCCAGACCGATGAGCTGGGTGACGAGGTAGGTCGCGCCGAGGGCGACGGAGACGCGCAGGGCCGCGGAGTCGGAGAACCCGTTGTCGGTGAGGATCGTGGGGGAGTAGTACACGATCATCTCGATGCCGGACAGCTGGGTGAACACCGCCAGACCGCACCCGACGATCAGCGCCGGCCGCACCCACGCCTCGCGCAGGCCCCGCCAGCCGCTGGTGCTCGCCTCGCGCTCGGCGTGGACGGCGGTGCCGATCTCGTCCAGCTCGCCGGCGACGTCGGCGCCGCGGGGACGCACGCTCTCGAGGGAGCGGTGGGCGCGGTCGGCCTGCGCGGTCTTGAGGAGCCAGCGGGGGCTCTCGGGCAGGCGCAGCATCAGCAGCAGCATGACGAGCGCGGGCACCGCGGCGGCGCCGATCGCCACGCGCCAGTCGACCCTCTCGCTCGCGCCGACGACGGTGGCGGTGAGGATGCCGACGCCGATGGCGATCTGGAAGCACAGCACCAGGCGTCCGCGGTACCGGCTGGGTGCCAGTTCGGCGACGTACACGGGCGCGGTCTGCGTGGCACCGCCGACGGCGAAGCCGAGCACCAGGCGCGCCAGCGACAGCGTGACCGGGTCCGGTGCCAGCGAAGCCCCGACCGTCCCCACGACGAACACCACCGCGACCACCAGCAGGGTTCCCCGGCGCCCGCGCCGCTCGCTGAGCCGGCTGCACACCAGCGCCCCCACGACGGCACCGGCCAGGATCGACGCGGCGATCACCTGTTCCCAGCCGTTGCCGATGCTGAACTCGTCGCTGATCTGCAGCAGCGCGCCGGAGATGATGCCGGTGTCGTAGCCGTACAGCAGGCCGGAGATGGCCGACACCAGCGCGACGACCACCACGGCGCCGGTCAGGCCACCGCTGCTCCCGGATCCGGGGGAGGGGGTGTGCTCGTGCTCGTGGGGCTCAGCCATCGGTTCTCCCGGCGTCAGCGTGACCAGTACCGGCTCGTGATCGAACCGCGCTCAGGTAACCACTGCACGCGGCGCGCCGCCCGCCGACGCGGTGCCCCGTCGGCCGGAGGGTCCGCTCACCGACGGCGCAGCGCCCGCCAGGTGCGTCGGCCGCGGCGCAGCAGCGCACGGACCCGCCGGCGGCTGCGCGTGGGCAGCACCTTGCGCACCAGGGGCGTCAGGGTGCGCAGCGCCGCGGGAGGCGGTGGGGGCCTGCGCCGGGCCCGCCCCTCCAGGTCCAGGGGGGTGAGGACCTGCTGCACGGCGGTCAGGATGGAGCCGCGCAGCAGCCACAGGGAGGTCTCCGCGCGCGGGTCGACGAAGAGCAGCTCGGTCAGGATCGCGCGCGCCTCGCGCGCCTCCTCCAGGCTCTGCGCCAGCGTCCGCTCCACCTCGGCCTCGGCCCCCACCGTCTCCGCCTGCACCAGTTCCCCGAAGGCCCGCAGGCAGCCGGCGACCTCGGCCAGGACGACGGCGAAGGCCTGGCGGACCTCCTCGCCGTAGCCGTCGTCGGGCGTGGAGCGCTGCGGTGCCTCGGCGAGCATGACGACGAACAGGCTGCGCACGGCCAGCGCGCTGTGGTCCAGGGCCTCCAGCCCGGTGCGCAGGGCCGGTTCGACGTCGGCGCTGCCGATGCTGCGGGCGTTCAGGCGGCGCACGTCCTTCACCGTGCGGATCGCCTCGGCCGCGTCCTCGGCGGTCGCCGCGGTGCGGCGTGCGCGCGCCAGCCAGCCGGCGACCTGCTCACGGGTGATCGGTTCGCTGGACATCGAGGTGCTGGCGGCGAGCAGGCACTCGGCCTGCTCGGCGGCGACGGAGCCGACACCGGCCACCGCCCGGCGGGTGGGCACCGGCGGGGGCAGCAGCACGGTGAAGACCACCCCGACACCGGCGCCGACGAGGGTGGTGACCACGCGGGTCTCCGCGGCGATCTCCTGACCGCCCACCGCCAGCACCAGCATGGCGCTGATGGGCGTCTCCAGCGCCTGCTGGCCCAGCCGCAGCGCCGAGGCCAGCAGCAGGGAGGCGGCGATGGCCAGCCCCAGGCTCCACCAGGTCAGCCCGCTCCAGGTGGACAGGGCCACGGCGACCAGGACCCCGGTCAGCACCGCGCCCACGCGCACCAGGGCCATGCGCGCGCTGGCGTGGGCGGAGGTCTGGATGACCAGCAGCGCGGTCAGCGCGCCGGTCAGGTCCACGGGCCCGTCGGTGACGGCGAGGGTGAGCAGGTAGGCCAGCACGCCCGCGGTGCTGAGCCGGGCGGTGGTGCTCACGGTGGCCGCGGTGGGCAGCGCCCGCCGGGCCCGCCGCGCCAGCCGACCCGCGGCGTCGCGGGGGCGCCGGCGGCGCGGGGTCGTGCCGTGGGGCGCGCTCACCGGCTCCTCCTGACCCGGGCGCGATCGGCTGCCGGCTCCACGCTCTCCAGGGAGGCGGTCGCCGCGCCCGTGCCGGCCATGGTGGCACTGCCGAGGGCGCCCGGCGGCGGGCGGCGGCGGGCGGCGGCCCGCGGAGGCCTCAGGCGTCGACCATGGCCCCCCGCACCTGCAGGACCAGCTCGGCGGGCACCTCGCTCAGGCCGTGGTCGGCGCGCGCGTGCGCGGCCACGGCCAGCAGGATCTCGTCGCTCGAGCCGGTGAACGCGCGGGTGCAGCCGGGCACCACGTCGCCGCAGCGGAACTTCTTCATCGTGGGCACTCCTCCAGGACGGGTCGACCGGGGACCGGGTCGTCCCCCTGTCATCGGCTGCCCGGGGCCCTCGCCTTGAGCGGGTCGGCGGGTGCGGGTCAGCGGGTGCGCGCCAGCGCCAGCAGCAGGTCCGCGTGGGTGACCACGCCGACGACGGCGCCCCGCCCGTCGGTGCACACCAGCGGCGCGCTCAGGTCCGCGGCGTGGCGGGTGGCCGCGCGGCGGGCGACCTCGACCAGCGAGGCGGAGGGGGCCACCAGCAGCGGGGTGCACCAGCGCACCGGGTCGTCCGGCGCGCTGCCGCCCACGCGCACCGCGCGCACCCGCCCGTCGGGGCCCAGCAGCACCTCGCTGGTGGCCGCGTCGGTGCCCACCCGCGCCTCGCGCACCAGGGAGAGCACGTGCTCCTGGAGCTGCGCGCGCGCCGCGCCGCGCTGGACGCGGGCCACCAGCGCCTCGTCCAGCTGCGGCAGCATCACCGGCGCGGGGCGGGCCAGGGCGTAACCCTGGCCCAGGGCCACGCCCAGGGCGACGACGGTGTCCAGCTCGGCCAGGGTCTCGATGCCCTCGGCCAGCACCCAGCCGTCCATGCGCCCCACCAGGTCCCCGATCACCTCGGTCAGGGCGCGCTTGACCGGGTCGGCGTCGATGCCGGCGATGAGCTCGCGGTCCAGCTTCACCACGTGCGGTCGCAGGCTCAGCAGCTGGCTCAGCCCCGCGTAGCCGGTGCCGGCGTCGTCCATCGCGATCAGCGCCCCGCGCTGGCGCAGCCGGTCCAGCACCGCGTGCAGCGCGGCGGGGTCGGAGGCCACGGAGTGCTCGGTCAGCTCCACGACCAGGCGGGTCAGGTCCGCGTGCTCCAGCAGCGTCCCGGCCACGAGCGGGTCGGTGAGCAGGTGCGGTTCGACGTTGACGGTGAGGAGGGTGTCCGGCGGCAGCACGGTGCGCATCGCCACGGCGGTGGTCAGCACCCGCGCCTGCAGCTGGGCGTTGACGCCCCAGTGCTCGGCGGCGGCGAACCAGCGGTCGGGTCCCGCGCTGAAGCCGACGCCCTCCAGGCGGGCGCTGTCGAAGCGGGAGAGTGCCTCGTAGCCGGCCACCGCGCCGGAGCTGAGCTCCACGAGGGGCTGGGTGTGCAGGGTCAGCGCGGCCGGCTCGCGCAGCACCTGGTGCAGCGCGGTGCGCCAGCGCTCGTCCTGCGGTGCGGGCGCCGGGTCCGGGGTCCGCGCCGGCGTCGGCGTGAGCGGCGGCGTCGTAGGGGTGGCGGTCGCGGGTGCGTCCGGGCTCGCCGGTTCGGCCGTGGTCACCCTGGCTCATCGAGCGGCGGGGGCGGGACCTGAAGCCCGCCGCCGGTGAGGTCGTGCACCACGGGCAGCGGCAGCAGCGCCCACCCGTCGGCGCCCGCCGGCACCACCCGCACGGCCACCTCGGCGGGCGTGTCCAGCGCGAGCACCCCCACCGCGCCCCGCGCCGGCGCGCCGACGAGGGCGTCCGCGGTGAGCGCGGGGACCAGCTGCACCAGCACGGGACGTCCCGGGGCGCGCGCCGTCGGCGTCCAGGTCGAGCACCGGGCCGATCGCGGCCGCGTGCAGCGCCCCCGCTCCAGCGACGAGGTGTGCGGCGCGGGCAGCCCTGCCGGCACGACGCTGCGCTCGTGCACCGGTCCATCGTCCACGCGGCAGCACCCTCCCTGCGCGGGAAGCGGTTCTCGCAGCGGTGCCGGTGCGGTGCGTGAACGCACCGCCACCGGCTCAGCCCAGCACGTCGGTGCCCCCGCGCCCGCTGGAGCGGGGGCACCGACGTGCTCCGCGCGCCCCGCTCAGCGAGCGGTCGCGCGGGCGGCCCGGTCGATCAGCTGCGCGACGGCGTCCGGCTGGGAGACGGTCACGGCGTGGGAGGCGTCGACCTCGACGGCGTGCGACGTCGCGCGCTCGGCCATGAAGCGCATGGAGGCGGCGGGGACGGCGAGGACCTGCAGGGCGATCATCGTCCACGAGGGGGTGGTCCTCCACGCCGCACGGGTGGCCTCGTCCTCCAGCGCGTCGGAGGTGACGGGCCGCTGCGTGACGGCCATGAGCTCGGCGACGTCCCGGGGGACGTCGGCGGCGAAGACCTCGTGGAAGCGCTCCTGCCGGATGTACAGGTCGGTGGTGGTCGTGGCGCCGGTGGTGTACCTGCGCGGGCACCCCGACGACTTCGACCGCTGGGCCAGGTCCGGGTGCACCGGCTGGGACCACGCCTCCGTGCTGCCGTGCTGCCGTGCTGCCGTGCTGCCGTGCTGCCGTGCTGCCGTGCTGCCGTGCTGCCGTGCTGCCGTGCTTCCGCCGCACGGAGACGGCCCACGGGCGCGACCCGGTCCTGCGCGGCACCACCGGGCCGATGCTGCCCGCACCCGCCGCGGCCGCGGACGCCGACCCCCTGTCGCAGGTGTTCGTCGACGCCGCGCTCGCCGCGGCGGGTGCGGGCGTGGTGCACGACCTGCCCGGGGTGGGGAGGAACCTGCACGACCACCCGTTGTGCGGCGTCGTCCACGAGGCCTCGCGACCGATCCCGGCGGGGCGCACCAACCACGCCGAGACCTCGATGTCGTGGCGCAGCGACGACTCCCTGCCGGGCCCGGACACGCAGCTGATGTTCATCCACGTGCCCTTCCACCCCCCGCACCTGAGCGCCCCGCCCAACAGCTTCACGCTCGCGGTCGCCGCGGTGCCCGAGGCGCGCGGCTCCGTGCGCCTGGCGGGACCGGACCCGGCGACCCCGCCGCTGATCGACCCGGGCTACCTCAGCGCGGAGCCCGACGTGCGGCGCACGGTCCAGGGCCTGCGGGTGGCCCGCGAGATCGCGGCCACCGCGCCCTTCGCGCCCTGGCGCGCCCGCGAGGTGCCGCCCGGGCCCGGCGTGCAGGGCGAGGCGGCGCTGCGCTCCCACCTCGCCCGGGGCACCAGCACCTACTGCCACCCGGTCGGCAGCTGCGCGATGGGCACCGGCCCCGAGGCGGTGGTCGACGTGGACCTGCGGGTGCGGGGGATCGGGGGCCTGCGCGTGGCCGACGCCTCGATCATGCCCCGGATCGTCTCCGTCAACACCAACGCCGCCACGATCACGATCGGTGAGGAGGCCGCGGACCTGATCCGCCGGCCGGACCGTCCCGCGGCCGCCCGGCGCGCGCCGGCGGAACCGCCGCTGCACGAGGGCAGGACCGGTGCGGTTCGCTGACCTCGAGGGCGACCTCACCGGGACCGACGACGGCACGGCACCGGTCGTCCTCCTGCACGGGCTCACCTTCGAGCGCGGCACGTGGGGCCCGCTGGTGGGTTCCCTGGACGGCCGCCGGGCGCTGGCGCTGGACCTGCCCGGGCACGGCGGATCCCCGCGACGCGTACGACGTCGAGGAGGTCGCCGGTGTGCTGCACGAGGCGCTCGCGGCAGCGGGTCTGCGCGAACCCGTGCTGGTGGGCCACTCCCTCGGGGGAGTGCCGGCCACGGTGTACGCGGCCGAGCACCCGGCGCGCGCGGTGCTGAACATCGACCAACCGCTGCTGCCCGGTCCCTTCGGCGAGGTGCTGCGCTCGCTCGAACCCGTGCTGCGCGGGCCCGACCACCTGCAGGTGTGGCAGAGGCTGCTGGCCGGGACGGGCACCGAGCAGCTGTCCCCGCCGCTGCGGGGCCTGCTGCGCTCGACCCCGCGCCTCACCCGGCGGTGCGGCACCCCTGCTCGGGGAGGTTGTCGCGCGCCCAGGTGGTGAGCTCGCGCAGGGCGGGGGCGAGGGCGTGCCCGGAGCCGGTCAGCTCGTGGACCACGGCCACCGGGGGCCCCTCGTGGACCGTGCGGGTGACCAGCCCGGCGCGGGAGAGCTCGGTGAGGCGGTCGGAGAGCGCGGAGTCGCTGATGCCCCCCACCGCGCGGCGCAGGTCGGAGAACCCGGCGGGACCGGAGGCCAGGGTGGCCGGCAGGATTTCGTTCCACCGCCGCCCTCTTCGGCGACGCCCGCACCGCGAACACCTTCGCGGACACCCCGGTCACCGACGAGCAGCTGGCCCAGGCCTGGGAGCTGGCCCGCTGGGCCCCCACCGCCGCCAACTCGCCGTCCGCGCCCTGGGGCTGGCCGCCGGGCCGGTGGCCGGTTTCGACAGGGGGGTCGTGGACGCGGAGTTCTTCGCCGGCACGACCTGGCGCTCGCACCTGGTCGTGAACATCGGCTACCCGGGCGTGGACGCCTACCGCCCCCGCCTGCCGCGCCTGGCCCCGCAGGACGTCGTCCGCTACGTCTGAGCCGCCCCGCGCCGTCAGGGCCCCAGCAGCCCCCGCTCGTAACCGGCGGCCACGGCGGCCGCGCGGTCGCCGACGCCGAGCTTGTCGTAGACGTGCTGCAGGTGCGTCTTCACGGTCGCCTCGCTGATGAACAGCTGGCGGGCGCACTCGCGGTTGCCGGTGCCGCGGGCGACCATCCGCAGCACCTGCAGCTCGCGCGGGGACAGCACGGGCCCGGGCGCCGCGGGCGCGCGCACCGTGGCCAGCAGCCGCGAGGCCACGGCGGGGGCCAGCACGGACTCCCCGCGAGCCGCCGCCCGGATGCCGCGCAGGAGGTCCTCGACGGGGGCGTCCTTGAGCAGGTAGCCGGTGGCACCGGCCTGCACCGCGCGCAGGACGTCGTCGTCGGTGTCGTAGGTGGTGAGCACCAGGACCCGGGCGGGGCTGGCGCGGCGCACCAGTTCCTCGATCGCGGCGACCCCGCCCCCGCCGGGCATGCGCAGGTCCATCAGGACCACGTCCGGGTCCACCGCCAGGCTCCGCGCCACGGCGGAGGGCCCGTCACCGGCCTCGCCGACCACCTGCAGGTCGTCGGAGGCGTCGATGACGCCGCGCAGGCCGTCGCGGACGATGGGGTGGTCGTCGGCGACCAGGACGCGGATCACGCCGGAACCCCGCCCGGGCGGGGTGCCGCGGCCGGGTCCCGGGGTTCCACCCGCCCCGGGGTTCCGGCAGTTCCCGCAGCTCCCGGGGTTCCCGCGGGGGCCAGCGGGATGCGCACCGACACCGCCGTCCCGCGCCCGGGGGCGGACTCGACGTCGACGACGCCGCCCAGGGCGCCCACGCGCTCGCGCATGCCGACCAGCCCCAGGCCGCCGGGCGAGGTGCCGCCGTGCGGTGCCGAGGAGGTCGCGGAGGGGTCGAAGCCGCGGCCGTCGTCGCGCACGTCCAGGGCGACGACGTCGTCCATGGGCGCCAGGGTGAGCACCACCCGGCGGGCGCGGGCGTGCCGGGCGACGTTGGCCAGCGCCTCCTGCCCGGCGCGCAGCAGCGCCACCTCCACGGCGGTGGGCAGATCGGTGGGCGCCCGGTCCACCACCAGTTCGGCGGCCACCCCGGTGTCGGCGGCCCACCGCTCCACCACGTCCCGCAGGGCGCGCACCAGGCCGTCGCGCTCCAGCGGTTCCGGGCGCAGGTCGTGCAGGGAGCGGCGGGCCTCGGCCAGCGTGGTGCGGGCCAGCGCGGTGGCGCGCTGCAGGTGGGTGCTGGCCGGCGCGGGGACGGCGCCGCTGCGCTGCGCGGCCTGGACCTGGGTCAGCACGCCGACCATCCCCTGGGCGAGGGTGTCGTGGATCTCGCGCGCCAGCCGCACCCGCTCCGCCGCCGCACCGGCCTCGCGCGCCTGGCGGACGAGCCGCTCGTGCAGCGCGGCGTTCTCGGCGGCCGCCGCCCGCAGGGCCAGCACCGCCCGGCGGCGCCGCTCGCTCTGCTCCTGCGCCCAGCGGCTCATGCTGCCGGCGCTGCCGATCACCACGGCCTCCACCAGGACGACGGCGCAGACCACGGCCCACCCGGTGCCGTCCTCGGGCAACCCGCCGGGCAGCAGGTTCACCAGCACGGCGAAGGCCGCCACGCCCGGCACCCCGCGCCAGTCCAGGGTGAGCATCGGGGCGGCCACGAGGCCGGCGATCGCGGCGAGCACGAACACCGGGTCCAGCGCGATGAGCGCGGCGTGCAGGACCCACAGCCCCGCCAGGTAGCCGGCCACCGCCCACCCGCGCTCGGCGCGCCGGCTCAGCCGGCGCCACCCCAGGTGGCCCCACGCCCCGCCGGCCACGGCCAGCGGGGCGAACAGGGCCCAGCGCACGCCGGCGGGGTCCAGCGCGACGTGCAGCAGCGCGGAGGTGACCAGCAGCGTCAGCGGCAGCGCGGCCAGGACCCGCTGGACCCGCGCGTCGCCGACCCCGATCCCCTCACCGGCGCCGCCGCCGAACTCCTCACCGGCGCCGCCGCCGAACTCCTCACCGGCGCCGCCACCGGACTCGTCCTCGAC
>NZ_JAAALM010000219.1 GCF_009906395.1 Kineococcus indalonis | reverse complement strand
CCGTGGGCCCCTACCGGCTGCTGCTGGGCGCCGCCGACGCCGAGGGGGCGCTGGACGCCGCCGAGCGCGTCGTCGTCCTCGGCCACCCCACCCTGTCGCGGCCGGTGACGCGGCTGCTGGCGCGCGACGACGTCGAGCTCGTCGTGGTCAGCGGCTCGGGCCGCTGGCCGGACGCGGGCTTCCGCGCCGCGCAGGTGCTGCCGGCGGCGGCGGTGGCGGGCCCGCCGGGGGAGCGGGAGCTGGAGTTCGCCGCCCGGTGGGCGCGGGCCGGCAAGCTGGCCGCCGACGCGGTCGACGCCGTGCTGGACGCCGAGGCGGCCGCGGGGGTGCTCAGCGGGCCGTGGGCGGCGCGCGCGGCGGTCGCCGCCTGCGCCGCGGACGGCTCGGCGTTCGTGGTGGCCGCCAGCAACCCGGTGCGCGACGCGGACGTGGCCACCCGCCCGGCGGGGGTGCCCACGGTGTCCAACCGGGGCCTGGCCGGCATCGACGGCACCCTGGCCACGGCCTCGGGGGTGGCGCTGGCCCGCGGGGGCGGCGCGCGCCTGCTCGTGGGGGACCTGGCGTTCCTGCACGACGCCAACGCGCTGCTGCCGGTGCTGGGCGAGGAGCGCCCGGACCTGACGGTGGTGCTCGTCAACGACGACGGCGGCGGCATCTTCGAGACGCTGGAGCACGCCGGGGCGGTGCGGCGCAGCACGTTCGAGCGGGTGGTGGCCACCCCGCACGGGGTGGACGTGGCGGCGCTGTGCGCGGCGTCGGGCGTGGCGCACGAGCGCCCGGGCACGCCCGCGGCGGCGGCCGCGGCGATCGCGGCGCGCCCGGCGGGGCTGCGGGTGGTGGAGCTGCGGGTGCCGCGCGAGCAGGTCGCGCCGCGGGCGCAGCGCATCGCCGCGGCGGTGCGGGCGGCGGTCGCCGCCGGCTGAGGGCCCCTCAGAGCTTGCGCAGGCCCCGGGCCACCTCCGCCTGGGCGACGACCTCGGCCAGCGCCGCGCCCGTGGAGGCCGTCACGGCCGCGGCCACCGCCCCCTCCAGGAACGGCGCGTCCACCAGCCGCACCCGGGCCAGCTCCTCGTCCTCCAGCTCGGCCAGCCACGCCTTCGCGGTGAGCACCGCGCTGCCGAGGTCGACGAGCACCGCGACGTCGGCGCCCTCGTCCAGCGCCGCCCGGCAGGCCTCCTCCAGGGCGTCGGCGCTGGTGCCCAGGCCGCCGTCGGCGGTGCCGCCCACCGCGCGCACCCGCTGCGCGCCGCCGGCCACCTGGGCGGCCAGCTCGGCCACGCCGGCCGCGGCGGCGGCGCTGTGGGAGAGCAGGACCAGCCGCACCGGGGCGCTCACGCGCCCTCCCCGGCCCGGGCGTCCAGCGCGTCGGCCCCGAGCGCGTCGGCCAGCGCGGTCAGCAGCAGCTCCACCGAGCGCGCCCCGGGGTCCAGGTGGCCCCGGCTGCGCGGGCCCAGGTAGCTGGCGCGGCCCTTGCGCGCCACCAGCGGCACGGTGGAGGCCGCCCCCTCGGCCGCGGCGCCGGCGGCGGCCCGCGCCGCGCGCGGCAGCGGCGCGCCCTCCTGCGCGGCGCGCTCGAAGGCGGCGACCGCCGGGTCCAGGGCGTCGACCATGGTGGCGTCCCCCACCCGCGCCTCCCCCAGGCGCACCACGCCCTCCAGCGCCGCGCGCAGCGCCGCGGCCACCTGCGCGGCGTCCGCGGCGGGCACCTCGCCCAGCGCCTTGCCGGCGCGGCGCAGCGCGGTGCCGAACAGCGGCCCGCTGGCCCCGCCGACGGTGCTGACCAGGGTGCGCCCGGCCGCGCCCAGCACCTGCCCGGGCGTGCCGTCCGCGCCGCCCGCGCCGCCCGCGCCGTCGGCGTCCAGGGCGGCGAGCACCGCCTCCGTGCCGCGGCGCAGGTTCACGCCGTGGTCGGAGTCGCCGACGGGGCGGTCCAGGTCGGTCAGCTCCCCGGAGCGCTCGGCGACGGCGGCGGCGAAGCCGCGCAGCCACTCCCGCGCCGCCGCGGCGTCCAGCGCCTCGCGCGCCACCGCGCTCACCGCCCCCAGCGCAGCGCGGGCGTGGCCACCGGCGCGTCCCACAGCCGCAGCAGGCGCTCGTCCAGGCGGCACACGCTGACCATCGCCCCGGCCATCTCCAGGCTGGTGACGTGGTTGCCCACGAGCATGCGCACCACCCGCGCCCCGCGGCCCTGCAGCTCGGCGTGCACGTCCCCGGCCAGCACCTGCAGCTCCAGCAGCGGCGTGCCGCCCGCGCCGTTGACGAGCACGAGCAGCTCCTCGCCGCCCACGGGCGCGTCGTCGGCGATGGCGCCCACGGCGATCGCGGCGATCTCCCGGGAGGTGGCCAGCGGCACCCGCTCGCGGCCCGGCTCGCCGTGGATGCCGATGCCCAGCTCCATCTCGCCCGCCGGCAGGTCGAAGCCGGGCTTGTCGGAGCCGGGGGTGGTGCACGGGCTGAGGGCCACGCCGAAGCTGCGCGAGCGCTCCACGACCTCCCGGCCCAGCGCGGCCAGCTCCGCCAGCGCCAGGTCCTCCTCGGCGGCGGCGCCGACGACCTTCTCCACGAACAGGGTGGCGCCCGTGCCGCGCCGGCCCGCCGTGTAGGTGCTGTCGGTGACGGCCACGTCGTCGTCGACGAGGACGGTGGCGACCTCCACGTCGTCGTCGTCGGCCAGCTCGGCGGCCATCCGGAAGTTCAGCACGTCGCCGGTGTAGTTCTTCACCACGTGCAGCACCCCGGCCCCGCCGGAGGCGGCGCGGGTGGCGGCCAGCACCTGGTCGGGCACGGGGGAGGTGAACACCGCCCCGCAGGCGGCCGCGTCGAGCATGCCGTGCCCGACGAACCCGGCGTGCAGCGGCTCGTGGCCGGAGCCGCCGCCGGAGACCAGCCCCACCTTGCCCGGGCGCGTGCCGCCGGCGCGGGAGACGACCCGGGCCTCGACGTCGACGGCCAGCTCGGGGTGGGCGGCGGCCAGGCCGCGCACCCCGAGCTGGCCGACCTGACGAAGCGCCCGAGGCAGGTCTCGGCGATGTTCGACGACGTCGCGCAGCGCTACGACGTCACCAACGACGTGCTCTCGGCCGGTCAGGACCGGCTGTGGCGGCGCGCGGTGGTGCGCGCGGTGGACGCCCGGCCGGGCGAGCTGGTGCTGGACCTGGCGGCGGGCACGGGCACCTCCAGCGAGCCGTTCGCCGACCGCGGCGTGCGGGTGGTGCCGTGCGACTTCTCCCTGGGGATGCTGCGCACCGGCAAGTCGCGCCGCCCGGACCTGCCCTTCACGGCGGGCGACGCCACGCGCCTGCCCTTCACCGACGGCGCCTTCGACGCGGTGACGATCTCCTTCGGCCTGCGCAACGTCGTGGACGTCGACCGCGCGCTGGGCGAGATGGCGCGCGTGGTGCGCCCGGGCGGGCGGCTGGTGGTGTGCGAGTTCTCCACCCCGCCCAACCGGCTGCTGCGCAGGGCCTACGGCGCCTACCTGCACCACGGGCTGCCGCGGGTGGCCAGGCTGGTCAGCTCCCACGGCGAGGCGTACGGCTACCTGATGGAGTCCATCGACGCCTGGCCGGACCAGCGCGCCCTCGCCGGGCGCATCGGCGCGGCCGGCTGGGAGCACGTGCAGTGGCAGGACCTGTCGGCGGGCGTCGTGGCGCTGCACCGGGCCGTGCGCGCGGGCGGCTGAGCGCGCCGAACTACACTCGACGGGGCTCGTGAAGGATTTCACGAGCGATGACGACGGAGGACCAGGTGGCGGTCGAGACCGGCGGCGCACCCAGCGCCGCCCCGCGGGCGGGTGCGGACGGGGCAGCGGCCCCGGACGCCGACGTCCTCGTGGTGGGCGCCGGCCCGGCGGGCTCCACGCTGGCCCGGTACCTGGCCGCGGCCGGCCGGCGCGTGCTGGTGCTGGAGAAGGGCGCCTTCCCGCGCGAGAAGGTCTGCGGCGACGGCCTGACCCCGCGCGCCAGCCGCGAGGTGGAGCTGCTGGGGCTGCCCACCCCCCGCGAGGACGGCTGGGTGCGCAACCGCGGCCTGCGGCTGCTCGGCGGCGGGGTGCGCCTGCAGGTGCCGTGGCCGGAGCTGGGCGACTTCCCCTCCCACGGGCTGGTGCACACCCGCTCCCGCTTCGACCAGGCGCTGGCCGAGCACGCCCGCGCCGGCGGCGCGAACGTGCTGGAGCGCACCTCGGTGACCGCGCCCGTGGTGGACGAGCGCACCGGGCACGTGGTGGGCGTGCGGGCGCGGCCGGTGGACGAGCGCGGCCGGCGCGCCGGCGAGGAGCGCGTCCTGCGCGCCCCCGTGGTGGTCGCCGCCGACGGCGTGGGCAGCCGGCTGGCGCTGTCGATGGGCCTGCAGCGGCGCGAGGACCGCCCGCTGGGCGTGGCGGTGCGCACCTACTTCCGCAGCCCCCGCCACGACGACGACTGGCTGGAGAGCTGGCTGGAGCTGCGCGAGCCCGGCGCGCGCCCGCACGAGCTGCTGCCCGGCTACGGCTGGGTCTTCGGGGTGGGCGACGGCACGAGCAACGTCGGCCTGGGCGTGCTCAAGGCCGACGCCGGCTCCGGCGACGTGGACTACCGCGACCTGCTGCGCCGCTGGCTGGCCTCGATGCCGCCGGAGTGGCGCTTCGACCCCGAGCACCAGGTCGGGGAGGTGCGCGGGGCGGCGCTGCCGATGGCGTTCAACCGCACGCCGCACTACACGCGCGGCCTGCTGCTGGTGGGCGACGCGGGCGGCATGGTCAACCCCTTCAACGGGGAGGGCATCGCGTACGCGATGCAGTCGGCGCGGCTGGCCGCGGAGGTCGTGGACGCCGCGCTGGACGCGCCGGACGCGCGCGCCCGCGAGCGCGCGCTGCACGGCTACCCGGCGGCGGTTCGCGCGGAGCTGGGCGGGTACTACACGCTGGGGCGCGTGTTCGTCTCGCTCATCGGCCACCCCGAGGTGATGCGCGTGGCCACGCGCTTCGGGCTGCCGCGGCCAGGGCTCATGAAGCTGGTGGTCAAGCTGCTGGCCAACCTCGCCGACCCCGCCTCGAAGGACGCCACCGACCGCGTGGTCGTGGCGCTGCAGCGGCTGGCTCCCGCCACGTGAGGAGCGACGCGTGAGGAGCGACGTGATGGGCACCAGGACGAGCACGGGCAGCGCGGGCGGTGGTCTGCCGACGGCCGACCCGGAGCTGGGCTCCGCCCTGCGCGACGGGCTGGAGCTGGTGGAGGAGCGCCTGCGCGAGGCGGTGGGCAACGCCGACCCGCTGGCCGACGCCGCCTCCCGGCACCTGGTGGAGGCCGGCGGCAAGCGGGTGCGCCCGATGCTGACGCTGCTGGGGGCGCGCTTCGGCGACCCCTCGCGCCCGGAGGTGGTGGACGCCGCCGTGGTGGTGGAGCTGACGCACCTGGCCTCGCTCTACCACGACGACGTCATGGACTCCGCGCCCACGCGGCGCGGGGCGCCGGCCGCGCAGCACGTGTGGGGCAACAACGTCGCCATCCTCACCGGCGACCTGCTCTTCGCGCGCGCCTCCAACGTCGTCGCGGGCCTGGGCCCGGAGGCGGTGAAGGTGCAGGCGGCCACGTTCGAGCGGCTGTGCCTGGGCCAGCTGCACGAGACGGTGGGTCCGCGCCCGGGCGAGGACGCGGTGGCGCACTACCTGGACGTGCTCAGCGACAAGACGGCCTCGCTGATCGCCACGGCCGGCCGCTTCGGCGCGCAGTTCTCCGGCGCGGCGCCGGGGGTGGTGCGCGCGATGGTGGCCTACGGCGAGGACGTGGGCGTGGCGTTCCAGCTCGCCGACGACGTGCTGGACCTGACCAGCGACGTGGGCGACTCGGGCAAGCGGCCGGGCACGGACCTGCGCGAGGGGGTGCCCACCCTGCCGGTGCTGCTGGCGCGCCGCGCCGCCGCCGAGGGCGACGCTCAGGCCGCGCGCGTGGTGGCGCTGCTGGACTCCGGCCGCCTCGGCGACGACGACGTGCTGGCGCAGGCCGTGGAGGCGCTGCGCGCGCACCCGGTGACGCGCGCGGCGCGGGCCACGGCCCGCGAGTGGGCCGAGCGCGCCACCACGCACCTGGTGGACCTGCCCGACGGCCCGGCGCGCCGGGCGCTGGAGACCTACGCGGGCACGGTCGCCGACCGCGTGGGCTGAGCGGGCCGCGCGGCGCGCTCGCGCCGGCGCCCGCCCCGTGACGACCCCTCGCGGGCCGTGCCCGCCGCGGGGCCGGACGGGTGGACCCGGCCCGGTGCGGGGCCCGCG
>NZ_JAAALM010000218.1 GCF_009906395.1 Kineococcus indalonis | reverse complement strand
CTGGAGCGCTTGCCGCCGCCACCGCCACCGCCGCCCCCGCCGCGGCGGGGGCGGCGGTGGCGGTGGCGGCGGCAAGCGCTCCAGCGTGCCGAGCTGGGACGAGATCATGTTCGGCACCAAGAAGGACTGAGCCGGGCAGCAGCGGGCCCCGCACACCGTCGGTGTGCGGGGCCCGGTCGTACCTGCCTCAGCGTCCCCGGATCAGCGTCCGGTGGGGGTCCCCTCCGTGTCCACCGGCGCCGGCGCGGGGGTGTCCACGACGACCTGCTCCGAACGCAGCTCCGCGCGGAGCACCTGCTCGCCCTGGACGGTCCGCACCCCCACGCTCACCACCTCGACGGGCTGCACGCGCACGGAGACCACGGGGACCTCCTCGTGCAGCACGATCCTCAGCGGTTCGCGGGGTGCGGCGTCGTCGGTCCGCCCGGACGGGACGGCCCCGGCCGCGTCGAGGGGCTCGTGCTCGACCACGAGCTGCTCGACGCGGACCGGGACCTCCACCGTGCGGACCTCGGTGACGACGCGCTTGCGGATGCGGACGCGCTCGCGCGGGACGCGCTCGCGGCCGACGCGCAGTTCCTCGGCCGAGCGGAGGACCTCGGCGCGCTCCTCGTTCAGGAGCGGTCGCGGTCCACACCGGTGCCGGTGCGGGCCGACTCGTCGGTGTCGAGGTCGATGTGCTCCTCGCGGACCTCCGCCGAGACGGTCTCCTCGCCGGTGACGGTCTTGGTGCCCACGCGCACGCGCTCGACGGGCACGGTCTCCTTGGCGGCGAAGGCGCGCTCCTCGTGGAGGGTGACCTCGTGCTCCTCCTCGGTCAGGTCGCCGCCGGACAGCGCCGCACCGCGGTTGGCCTCGGTGATCGGCTCGCGCTCGACCACGACCTCCTCGTGGCTGACCGGCACGGAGCGGGTGACCGTCTCGCTGGTGATGTACTTGCGCAGGCGCGCCCGGCCCGCCTCGCGGCGCTCGGTGCCCACGCGCAGCTCCTCCTTGGAGCGCGTCATGGCGTCGTCGGTGTTCGGGCCGGAGGTGTCGTGGCCCGCACCGCGCACGTCCGCGCCGGTGGTCCCGCCGGTGACGGCGGTGCCCGCGGTCTCCTCGCGGCCGGTGGTGGTGGTCTCGTACTCGCTGCGGTCGCGGCCACCCAGGTCGGCGATGCCGGTGGTGCCGCTGGTGCCCGAGGTGGTCGTCGAGGTCTCGGTGACCGTGCCGCCGGAGGACGCGATGCCGTAGTAGGCGTACAGGTCGTCCTCGTCGCGCTCGGACAGCTCGTGGCCCGGGTCGTGGTGCGGGGCGTCCTTCACCTTGGCCTTGTCGAACGGCACGGTGATGGTCTCGCCGCTCACCGACGCCTGGGAGAGCGGGATGAGGGAGACGTTCGACCCGAACAGACCCGTCTTGACGGAGACCCACTCCGGCTGGTTGGTCGCGTTGTCCAGGTAGACCTCGTCGACCTTGCCGATCTTGTCGCCGTCGGTCCCGGTGACCGTCGCGCCGTACAGCTCCTCGATGGAGTTCATCCCGGAGATCATCTCGTGTCCCTCCTGTTGGACCGGCTGGCTGTTCCGCCAGTTCCTTGCCACCCACAGGGGTACCCGGAGCCCGCGGGCCGAAACGGTGGGACCGGGGTTTTTTCCGGGGGCCGGCGGAACGGCCGCGCCGCGGGCCCCCGGCGGCTCACAGCAGCGCGCTGAAGAGGGGCACGAGGCGCTCGTCGTCCGTGAGGGCGCCGTGCTGGCCGACCAGGCGCAGCGTCTCGGGCCGCATGCGCGCGGAGTCCACCACGGCCACGGGCGCGGTCATGACGGCCAGGACGTCGCCGATGCGCCCTGCCACGCGCTCCTCCACCGCCCCGAACCAGCCGGCGGCCACGGCCTGGGCGCGGGTGAGCACGCACGCGGAGCCCTCCAGGTGCCGGGCCCAGGTGCGCGCGACCTCCGCGGCGGCCCCGGGCTCGGTGTACAGCTGCACCGCGCGCGGCTCGCCGCCGACGTGGCGCACGCCGCGGCGCAGCGCGGGCTGGTGGGCCAGGTCGAGGCGCCGGCCGGCGGCGACGTCGACCATGCCGTGGTCGGCGGTCACCAGCAGCAGGGTGCCCCGGGGCAGCCGGCGGGTCAGCTCCGCGACGGCGGCGTCCACCCTGCCCAGCTCCTCGCCCCACTGCCACGAGCCCACGCCCTCGCCGTGGCCGGTGGCGTCCAGGCGGCCCCAGTACACGTACGTGAAGCCCCGCGCGGCGGCGCGCACGGCCGTCACGGCCGCGTCCACGCGCGCCTCCAGGCGCTCGGGGGTGCCCACGAACCGGCCGCCGCGCAGCGCCGCCTCGGTGAGGCCGGAGCCGTCGAAGTGCGGCGGGGCGACGCGGGTGACGGGCACGCCGGCGGCGGCGAGGGACTGGAAGAGGGTGGGGTGCGGCTGCCAGCGGCGCGGGTCCACCGGCCCGTCCCACTGCAGCTGGTTCAGCAGCGCGTCGCGCTCGGGGTCGAGGACCTCGTAGCCGACCAGGCCGTGGGCGCCGGGGGGCAGGCCGGTGCCCAGCAGGCCCATGCTCGTGGCCGTCGTGGTGGGGAAGCCGGCGGTGAGCAGGTGGTGCTCGCCGTCGGCGCGCCAGCGGCGCAGCGCCGGCGCGTGCCCGGATCGGTCGCGCAGGGCCAGCTCGCCCATGCCGTCCACCAGCAGCAGGCACACGCGGTCGGCCGCGGGCAGCGCCGGGCCCGCCCCCGGCGCGGAGGCGCCGGCGGCGGCGTCCAGGCCGAGCGCGCGCGCGACGGCGGGCACGAGGTCGGCGAGGGTGTCGTGCCCGTAGCCGGGCACCGGCAGCCCCGGCGGGGCGCCGGGTGCGTGGTCGGTACCGCTCACCGGGAGGTGGCGGCCGACAGCGCCCGGGCGAAGTCCACGGCGGCGGCCACCGCGTCGGCGCCCTCGGCGGCGCCGGCGACGCGCACGGTGAGGTCGTCGCCGGTGAGGGTGCCGGTGTAGCCGTGGTCGGCCTCGCAGTCGGGGTCGGCGCAGCCGGCCGGCTCCAGGTCCACGCGCTGCACCGCGCCCCAGCTCAGCGTCAGGCTCACCTCGGCGGGCACCGCGCCGGGGCGGTGGTCGGCCGGGCGGGTGACGACCTGGGAGACCACCACGGAGGCGACCCGCTCCAGCGGCACGGACTCGGTGGAGCACACCGCGTACGGCTCGGGCGAGGTCTCGTCGGGGCCGTGGTCGTCGGCGTGCGCGACGAGCAGGCGGGTGGTGGTGGTGACCAGCACGGTGACGTGGCGGCGCACCTCGTTGGCGTCGATCGTCGTCTCCTGGTGCACCAGGTGGGCGGCGACCTCCTCGCCGCCCAGGGCGGTGAGGACGCTGTCGGCGACGAGCGCCGGGTAGAAGCCGGCGCGCTCGAGGTCCGTCAGGAGGCGCGGGGGCAGCTCGGGGTCGGGTGCCGCGCCCTCCGCGCCGGTGGTGGTGGTCGTCGTGTGCCCGGACCGCCGGGGGTGGGTGCGCTCGCGCATCCCCCCATCCTCCCGCACCGCGGGCACCGCCGCGGCACGTGCCGCGGCCGCGCGCTCAGTCCGGCAGGGTGCGCCGGTCCGGGTCGGCCCGCCCCTGCGGCGGCGCCAGGGAGACGGTGGCCCCCAGCACGCGCGCGCCCCGCTCGGCGACCAGCACCGGCGACAGGCGCAGCTCGGCGATCTCCGGCAGGGCGTCGGCCAGCACCGCCACGCGGGCCACGACGTCCTCCAGGGCGTCCACGTCCATGACGGGGCTGCCGCGGTGGCCGAACAGCTTGGGCGCGGCCTTCACCGAGCGCACCAGGTCGGAGACGTCGACGTCGGTCAGCGGCGGGATGCGGTAGGCCACGTCGCCCATGAGGTCGATCGGGTCGCCCTCGACGCCGAAGCTGACGACCGGGCCGAACAGGGGGTCCTCGGTGCTGCGCACCAGGCAGGGCACGCCCAGCCCGGCCATGTGCTGCACCGCGAGCACCTCGGCGCGCTCGCCGAACACCTGGCGCATGTCCGCCACGGCCTCCGCCAGCGCCACCGGGTTGGTGATGCCCAGCCGCACCCCGCGCAGGTCCTGGCGGCCGGCCAGCTCCTCGCCGACGGTCTTCAGCGCCACCGGCCAGCCCAGGCGCTCGGCGGCGGCGACGGCCTCCTCCACCCCGCGCACCTCCGCGCGCGCCAGCAGGTCGATCCCGCCGGCGCCCAGCAGCGCGCGGGTGCGCTCCTGCCCCAGGGTCAGGCCGTCGGGGGCGCCGGCCAGGGACTCCTCCACCAGGGCGCGGGCGGCGCGCAGGTCCACGCCCGGCGGGGAGAGCGGGTGGCCGCGGTCGCGGCGGCGCCACTGCGCGTAGCGCACCACGGCGGCCAGGGCCCGCACGGCGTCCTCGGGGGTGGGGTAGGAGGGCACCACGGGCGCGCCGCCGGCGCCCGCGGCGTCGGCGTCGGCGGAGACGCTGCGGGTGCCCAGGAAGCAGGTGACGGTGGTCTTGGCGCCGGCGGCCGCGGTGCGGGCCACGGCGGCGGCCACCGCGGGGTCGGTCTCGGGCGTGGGCGGCACCCAGCTGGCCACGACGGCGTCGACGTCGGGGTCGGCGAAGGCGGCCTCCAGGGCGGCGGTGAGCACCTCCACCCCGGCGTAGGAGGGCACCGCGGTGGGCCCGTGCACGACCTGCAGGCCCCAGCTGACGCAGGCGTCGGCGGCCAGGGTGCCCAGGGCGTCGGAGTTGCCCACGACCGCCACGCGCGGCCCCTCGGGCAGGGGCTGGTGCACCGCGACCTGCGCGACGTCGAAGAGCTGGTGGACGTTCTCCACGCGCACCACGCCGGCCTGGCGCAGCATGCTGTCCACGGCCTCGAAGGGCGCCCGGGAGGCGCGCACGGCGTGCCCGGGGGGCACGCCGAAGCCGGAGGCGCCGGACTTGACGACCACCACGGGCTTCTTGCGCGCCAGGGTGCGCGCGACGCGGCTGAACTTGCGGGGGTTGCCCACGCTCTCCAGGTACAGCCCCACCGCGGCGGTGGCCTCGTCGTCGAGCCAGTACTGCATGAGGTCGTTGCCGGAGACGTCGGCGCGGTTGCCGGCCGAGACGAACGTGGACAGCCCCAGCCCGCGGCGCTGGGCGGAGGAGAGCACCGTGACGGCCAGCGCCCCGGACTGGCTGAACAGCCCGAAGCGGCCGGCGGGGGGCATCTGCCCGTACAGGGAGGCGTTCAGCCGCACCGCGGGGTCGGTGTTGACCACGCCGTAGGAGTTCGGGCCCACCACCCGCATGCCGTTGGCGCGGGCGATGCGCACCAGCTCGCGCTGCACGGCCAGGCCCTGCGGGCCGGTCTCGGCGAAGCCGCTGGAGACGACGACCAGGCCCCGCACGCCCTGCGCGGCGCAGTCGGCGACCGTGGGCACCACGGCGGGCGCGGGCACCGCCACGACGGCGAGGTCGACCGGGTCGGGCAGGTCGCGCACCGAGCGCAGCACCGGCACGCCCAGCAGCAGCTCGCCGGGCTCGGCGTCGGCGTTGACGGCGTGCACGGCGCCGGAGAAGCCGCTGGTGACGACGTCGGCGAGCAGGCGGTGGCCCACCGAGCCGGGCGTGCGGCTGGCCCCCACGACGACCACCGAGGACGGCGAGAGCAGCGCCTGCACGCTGCGCGCCTCGGCGCGCTGCTCGCGCGCGCGCATCACGTCCACCGAGCGCTCGGTGGGGTCGATGTCGAAGGAGACCTCCAGCACGCCGTCGGAGTAGCCCTGGCGCACCTCGAAGCCGGCCTCGCGGAAGACGCCGATCATCTTGGCGTTCTGCGGCAGCACGTCGGCGGTGAAGCGGCGGATGCCGCGCTCGCGGGCGGCGGCGGCCAGGTGCTCCAGCAGCACCGAGCCCAGCCCGCGGCCCTGGTGGGCGTCGGAGATGTTGAAGGCGACCTCCGCCGCGCGCGGGGCGCCGGCGCGCACGGGGGCGGCGTCGAAGCGGGCGATGCCGACGATGTCCTCGCCGACGGTGGCCACCAGCGCGACGCGGTCGACGTGGTCGACGTTGGTGAAGCGCTCCAGGTCGCGCGCGGACAGCCGCGGCATGGGGGCGAAGAAGCGCAGGTACCGGGACTCCTCCGACTGGCGGGAGTGGAAGGCCGCCACGAGGTCGGCGTCGGAGGGTCGGATGGGGCGGACGTGCGCGGTGCCCCCGTCGCGGAGGACCACGTCCGCCTCCCAGCGGGTCGGGTAGCCCACCGGCGGCAGCGGCACCATGGCCGCCACCCTAGTGCGGAC
>NZ_JAAALM010000217.1 GCF_009906395.1 Kineococcus indalonis | reverse complement strand
GTGGACGCGCCCGCCCCGGGCGCCCCCGGGGAGACCGCGCCGCGCGGGGCGGGCGCGGCGTCCCCGTCAGCGGCGTCCCGCGCGGTGCGCCGCCGGGCTCGCGGCGGCGCAGGCGATGCACGTGCTCGCCCACGGCCGGGCGGCCAGGCGCTCGGCCGCGATCGGCCGCCCGCAGCGCTCGCACCGCCCGAAGCCGGGCTCGTCGAGGCGGCGCAGGGCGTCCGAGAGCTGCGCCAGCCGCTGGCGCACCTGCTCCAGCACGGCGGCGACCTGCGCCCGCTCGAACGCCGTGGTCGACCCCTCGGGGTCGTGCTCGTCGTCGGCGCCGCCCTCGGCGGCCACCTCCAGGGCGCTGGCGAGCTCGCGCTCGAGGGCGGCGGCGCGCTCCAGGGCCGCGGTCCGCTCGGCCTGCAGCGCCGCGCGCAGCCCGGCGCGCTGCCCGCTCGCCGGCGGCCCGCTCACCGCGCGCGCAGCGCCTGCAGCCGCTCGCAGGCCTCCAGCAGCACCGCGTCGGACTTGCAGAAGGTGAAGCGCACCAGCGGCCGGGCGGCCTCGGCGGCGGGGCCGTCCTCGCCGCAGAAGGCGGACAGCGGCACGCCCACCACCCCGGCCAGCTCCGGCAGCGCGCGGCAGAAGGCGGTGCCGTCCTCGAAGCCCAGCGGGCGCGGGTCGGCCACGACGAAGTACGTGCCCTGCGGCGCGCCCACCGCGAACCCGGCGGAGACCAGCCCGGCGCTGAGCAGGTCCCGGCGGCGCTGCAGGTCCGCGGCCAGGTCGCGGTAGAAGCCGTCCCCCAGGCCGAGCGCGCGCGCCACGGCGGGCTGGAACGGCGCGCCGTTGACGTAGGTGAGGAACTGCTTGACCGTGCGCACGGCCGCGACCAGGTGCGCCGGGCCGGTGACCCAGCCGATCTTCCACCCGGTCACCGAGAAGGTCTTGCCGGCGGAGGACACCGACAGGGTCCGCTCGGCCATCCCCGGCAGGCTCGCCGGCGGCACGTGCACCGCGCCGTCGAAGACGAGGTGCTCGTACACCTCGTCGGTGACGACCACGACGTCGTGCTCGACGGCCAGGCGCGCCACCTCCGCCAGCTCCTCGCCGGTCAGGACCGTGCCGGTGGGGTTGTGGGGGGTGTTGAGCAGCACCAGGCGGGTGCGCTCGGTGAAGGCCGCGCGCAGCCCCTCGCGGTCCAGGGCGAAGCGGCCCGGGCCGTCCCCGTCCCCGGTCGGCAGCAGCGCCACTGGGCGCTGCACGGCCCCCGCCAGCGCGATCACGGCCGCGTAGGAGTCGTAGGCGGGCTCCAGCACGACGACCTCGTCGCCCGGCTCGGCCAGCGCCAGCACGGCCGCGGCGATGCCCTCGGTGGCCCCGGCGGTGACGAGCACCTGCGTGGCCGGGTCCAGCTCGACGCCGCGGAAGCGGCGCTGGTGCTCGGCCACCGCGCTCAGCAGCTCGGGCTCGCCCACGCCCGGCGGGTACTGGTTGCGCCCGGTGCGGATCGCCTCGGCGGCGTCGGCCAGCAGGGAGGCCGGCCCGTCGGCGTCGGGGAAGCCCTGGCCGAGGTTGACGGCCCCGGTGCGCAGCGCGAGCGCGGACATCTCGGCGAAGACCGTGGGGCCGAAGCGCCGCATGCGCCGCACGACACCGCCGCGGTCGAGAGTGCTGCTCACGACCCGTAGACTACGGGGGCACGTCGTGCGCGCCCGGCCACCAGCCGTCCGCGGTCGGCGTGACACCGCGTCCCCGCGTCCTGCGACCCGCAGGGAGCCACCCCTCCCGGTCCGCCGTCCACCGGCGGTCGGGGTGCGCTGCCGGGGACCAGGCGCGACGGACCGCCCGGTCCGCCGCGGAGAACCGATCGGCCCCTGCGGGGCCGGCGCGAGGAGGACCACCCATGGCCGTCGTGACGATGCGCCAGCTGCTCGAGTCCGGTGTGCACTTCGGGCACCAGACGCGCCGCTGGAACCCGAAGATGAAGCGCTTCCTGTTCACGGAGCGCAACGGCATCTACATCATCGACCTCCAGCAGTCGCTGTCGTTCATCGACCGCGCCTACGACTTCGTCAAGGAGACCGTCGCCCACGGCGGCTCGATCCTGTTCATCGGGACGAAGAAGCAGGCCCAGGAGCCCATCGCCGAGCAGGCCCGCCGCGTGGGCATGCCCTACGTCAACCAGCGCTGGCTCGGCGGCATGCTGACCAACTTCTCCACCGTCTCCAAGCGCCTCACGCGCCTGCGCGAGCTCGAGGAGATCGACTTCGACGACGTGGCCGGCTCCGGCCTGACGAAGAAGGAGCTCCTGGTCCTGCGCCGGGAGAAGGAGAAGCTGGACAAGACCCTCGGCGGCATCCGCGACATGGCGAAGGTCCCCTCCGCCGTGTGGATCGTGGACACCAACAAGGAGCACCTGGCCGTCGACGAGGCCAAGAAGCTCGGCATCCCGGTCGTGGCGATCCTGGACTCCAACTGCGACCCGGACGACGTCGACTACCGCATCCCCGGCAACGACGACGCGATCCGCTCGGTCACCCTGCTGACCCGCGTCATCGCCGACGCCGTCGCCGAGGGCCTGCAGGTCCGCCACGGCGGCGGCACCACCGCCACCGACGCCGAGCCGCTGGCCGCCTGGGAGCAGGACCTGCTCGCCGGCAGCGAGAACATCCAGTCCGGCGGCTCCGAGAGCATCCCGACCGCCGAGGGCTCCGACCGCCCCGAGGCGGCCGCCGCCGCCGCGGCCACCGGCCAGGACGCCCAGGCCGTGGCCCTGTCCGGCGACGAGCCCACCGAGGCCGAGGCCCCCTCGCAGACCGTCGGCGCCTCCACCCAGGCCTGACCGCGCACGCCCCGGGCCGTCCTCGGCCCGGGGCGTCCGTGCGTCCGGCCCCACCCACTCCGAGTTCGTCCGACACCCCAGGAGGAGAAGGACCGATGGCTGCGTACACCGCCGCTGACGTCAAGAAGCTGCGCGAGATGACCGGCGCGGGCATGCTGGACTGCAAGAACGCGCTCGTGGAGTCCGAGGGCGACTTCGACAAGGCCGTCGAGCTGCTGCGCATCAAGGGCCTCAAGGGCGTCACCAAGCGCGAGGGCCGCGACGCCTCCAACGGCCTGGTGGCCGCGCACGTCGACGGCGGCGTGGGCGTCCTCGTCGAGGTCAACTGCGAGACCGACTTCGTCGCCAAGGGCGAGCGCTTCATCGAGCTGGCCGACCGCGTCCTGCAGCAGGCCGTGGCGATCGGCGCCACCGACGCGCAGACCCTGCTGGCCTCCGACACGGGCGGCAAGACCGTCCAGGAGGTCCTCGACGAGGCCAACGCGACGATCGGCGAGAAGATCGTCGTCAACCGCGTCGCCCGCGTGGAGGGCGCCCACGTGTCCTCCTACCTGCACAAGACCGCCAGCGACCTGCCGCCCACCATCGGCGTGCTGGTGGCGCTGGACTCCGCCAACGACGAGGTCGGCCGCGACATCGCCATGCACGCGGCGGCCATGTCCCCGATCTACCTCAGCCGCGACGAGGTCCCGGCCGAGACGGTCGAGAACGAGCGCCGCATCGCCGAGGAGACCGCGCGCGAGGAGAAGAAGCCCGAGGCGGCCATGGCCAAGATCGTCGAGGGCCGCGTCAACAGCTACTTCAAGGACAACGTCCTGCTGGAGCAGCCGTTCGCCAAGGACCCCAAGCAGACGATCACCAAGCTGCTGGCCAGCGCGGGCGTGAAGGTGACGGGCTACGCCCGCATCCGCGTCGGCGCCTGAGACGTCCCCCACGGGGCGGGTGGACTCCGGTCCGCCCGCCCCGTTCGCGCGTCCGGGTGCCCGCGCACCCGTCCGGACCAGCGCGCCCGCGCCGC
This sequence comes from Kineococcus indalonis, assembly GCF_009906395.1. Classification (GTDB taxonomy): domain Bacteria; phylum Actinomycetota; class Actinomycetes; order Actinomycetales; family Kineococcaceae; genus Kineococcus; species Kineococcus indalonis. Next base: position 2,425 of record NZ_JAAALM010000217.1, on the reverse strand, counting down.
ACCGCCCCGCCCGCGCGGCGGTGCGGCACACTTCCCCAGAACCCCGACCCGCCCTAGAGGAGACCCGCGTGCCGGACACCACCGAGCCGAGCCTGACCGTCGACCTGGGGACCGGCACGGTCGAGCCCAAGCCCCGCTACCGCCGGGTGCTGCTGAAGCTGTCCGGCGAGTTCTTCGGCAACGGCTCCGTCGGTGTCGACCCCGACGTCATCGCCCAGGTCGCCCGCGAGATCGCCAGCGGCGTCAAGCAGGGCGTGCAGGTCGCCATCGTCGTCGGCGGCGGCAACTTCTTCCGCGGCGCGGAGCTGTCCCAGCGCGGCATGGAGCGCAGCCGCGCCGACTACATGGGCATGCTCGGCACGGTGATGAACGCCCTGGCCCTGCAGGACTTCCTGGAGCAGGCCGGCGTGGACACCCGCGTGCAGACCGCCATCACCATGGGCCAGGTCGCCGAGCCGTACATCCCGCGCCGCGCGATCCGCCACATGGAGAAGAACCGCGTGGTCATCTTCGGCGCCGGCGCGGGCATGCCGTACTTCTCCACCGACACCGTGGCCGCCCAGCGGGCGCTGGAGGTGCGCGCCGACGCCGTCCTCATGGCCAAGAACGGCGTGGACGGCGTCTACACGGGCGACCCGCGCAAGGACCCCACCGCCACCAAGATCGACGAGATCCGCTACTCCGAGGCCCTGCAGCAGGGCCTGCGCGTGGTCGACACCACCGCCTTCAGCCTGTGCATGGACAACGGCCTGCCGATGGTCGTCTTCGGCATGGAGGGCCAGGGCGTGGCGCGCGCGCTGCGGGGTGAGAGGATCGGCACGCAGGTGACCGCCGGCTGAGCCGCCGCGGGCCCGGGGGACCGGGTCCGCCGCCCACCGCGGGCACCGTCACGCGCCGGCGCAGGACGAAGGGACCACCGTGATCGACGACACCCTCCTCGAGGCCGAGGAGAAGATGAGCAAGGCGATCGAGGTCGCCAAGGAGGACTTCAGCGCGATCCGCACCGGCCGGGCCAACGCCGCCATGTTCCACAAGATCCTCGTGGACTACTACGGCGCCCCGACCCCGCTGCAGCAGCTGGCCTCCTTCCAGATCCCCGAGGCGCGCTCGGTGCTCATCACGCCGTTCGACCGCGGCGCGATGGGCGAGATCGAGAAGGCGCTGCGCAACTCCGACCTCGGGGTCAACCCGGGCAACGACGGGCAGGTCATCCGCATCACGCTGCCGCAGCTCACCGAGGAGCGGCGCAAGGACTACATCAAGCTCGCCCGCACCAAGGCCGAGGACGCCCGCGTCTCGCTGCGCAACGTGCGCCGCCGCGCCAAGGAGGAGCTCGACCGCATCGTCAAGGACGGCGAGGCCGGCGAGGACGAGGTCACCCGTGCGGAGAAGGACCTCGAGGCCACCACGCGCAAGCACGTCGAGGCCGTCGACGAGCTGTTGAAGAACAAGGAAGCGGAACTCCTGGCGGTGTGAACGCGCCCGCACCCGACGCGGCCGCCGCGGCCGCGCGCGCACCCCGCGCCGGGCGCAACCTCCCCGCCGCCATCGGCGTGGGGTTCGCGCTCGGCGCGGTGCTGCTGCTCAGCCTCTTCGTGCGGCCCGAGGCGTTCGTCGTGCTCGCCTGCGCCGCCGTCCTCTACGGCACCGTGGAGGTGGTGCGGGCCTTCCGCGCCCAGCACCTGCGCGTGCCGGTGCTGCCCCCCGTGGTGGGCACCCTCGCGATGCTGCCCGGCGCCTACCTCGGCGGCGGCGACACCCTGCTGGTCGCCTACGTCCTGACGGTGCTGGCCGTGCTGGTCTGGCGGATGGTCGCCACCGGCGGCGACCACGGCACCCCGGTGGGGGTGCCGGCGGTGCGCGACGTCGCCGGCGGCGTCTTCGTCGTCTCCTACGGACCGCTGCTGGGCTCCTTCGCGATGCTCATGCTCGCGGCCTCCGACGGGCCCTGGCGGGTGCTGCTCTTCGTGGTGCTCGCCGTGGCCAGCGACATCGGCGGCTACGCGGCCGGCGTCTTCCTCGGCCGGCACCCCATGGCGCCCTCGGTCAGCCCGAAGAAGTCCTGGGAGGGCACCGCGGGCTCGCTGGTGACCGGCGCCGTGCTGGGGGCGGTGGGCCTGCCGCTGGCGCTGGGCGGGCCCTGGTGGGGCGGTCTGCTGCTGGGCCTGCTCACCGTCGGCGTCGCCGTCCTGGGCGACCTGTCGGAGTCGATGCTCAAGCGGGACCTGGGCATCAAGGACATGGGCGACCTGCTGCCCGGGCACGGCGGGGTGATGGACCGGCTGGACTCGCTCCTGCCGACCGCGCCCGTGGTGCACCTGCTGCTGCTGGTCCTCGTCGGGCCCTGACCCCACCGGTCCCCGCCCGCGCCGGCCGCGGGGTCCGCCGCGAGAGCGGCGGGCCCCGCGGCCGGCGCGCCTTACCA
>NZ_JAAALM010000216.1 GCF_009906395.1 Kineococcus indalonis | reverse complement strand
ACCCCCGCCCCCGGCGCCGCGGCGCCCGGCGCCCAGCCGCTGCTGGCGGTGCAGGACCTGCGGGTGCGCTTCACCCGCCGCGGTCGCGCCCCCGTCACCGCCGTGGACGGCGTCTCCTTCACCGTCGGCGCCGGGGAGGTCGTCGGCCTGGTGGGGGAGTCCGGCTGCGGCAAGTCCGTCACCTCCCTGGCCGTCATGGGCCTGCTGCCGCGCCGCGGCGCGCACGTGGAGGGCTCGGTGCGCTTCGCCGGCACCGACCTGCTGACCCTGCCGCCGCGCGAGCTGGCCCGCCGGCGCGGCAAGGACCTGGCCATGGTGTTCCAGGACCCCATGACCTCCCTGAACCCCGTGCTCACCCTGGGCCGGCAGCTGACCGAGGTGCTGCGCGCGCACACCGACCTCACCCGCGCCCAGGCCCGGGCCGAGGCCGTGGACCTGCTGGGGCGCGTCGGCATCCCCGACCCGCGCCGCCGGGCGGGGGAGTACCCCCACCAGCTCTCCGGCGGGATGCGCCAGCGCGTGCTCATCGCCACCGCCCTGGCCTGCTCCCCCAAGCTCATCATCGCCGACGAGCCCACCACGGCCCTCGACGTGACCATCCAGGCGCAGGTCCTGGACCTGCTGACCGCCCTCGTCCGGGAGTCCGGCACCGCCATGCTGCTCATCACCCACGACCTCGGCGTGGTCGCCGGCACCTGCGACCGCGTCAACGTCCTCTACGCCGGCCGCGTCGTCGAGCAGGCCGGCCGCCGCGAGCTGTTCGCCTCCCCGCGGCACCGCTACACCACCGGCCTGCTCGACGCCGTGCCGCGCGTGGACGCCCCCGAGGGCACCGCGCTGCGGCCCGTGCCCGGCAGCGTGCGCGACCTGCTGCCGTGGGCGCAGGGGTGCGCGTTCCTGCCCCGCTGCGCGCGCGGGGACGACGCCTGCCGCGGCGGCGAGATCGCCCTGGCCGGGCAGGGCCCGGGCCACCTGGCCCGCTGCGTGCACCCCGCCGGCGCCGCCGCCCCGGCCGTCGCGGGCGGTGCCCGGTGAGCGCCGCGCTCGAGCGCGAGGTGCCCGCCACCGCCGTCCAGCCGCTGCTGAGCGTGCGCGGCCTGCAGGTGCACTACCCGATCCGCACGGGGCTGCTGCGCCGCACCGTCGGCGCCGTGCGCGCCGTCGACGGCGTCGACCTCGACGTGCCCCGCGGCACCACCTACGGCCTGGTGGGGGAGTCCGGCTGCGGCAAGTCCACCCTGGGCCGGGCGGTGCTGCGGCTGACCGAGCCCACCGCCGGCTCCGTCGTCGTCGGCGGCACCGACCTGGTGGCGCTGGGCCCCGAGGCGCTGCGCCGCGAGCGCCGCCGCATGCAGATGGTCTTCCAGGACCCCCTGGCCAGCCTGGACCCCCGCCAGAGCGTGGAGAGCGCCCTGACCGAGCCGATGGCCGTGCACGGCCTGCCCGGCGGCCCGCGCGCGCACCGGGCCCGCGTGCGCGAGCTGCTCGAGCGCGTCGGGTTGCCCACCACCGCCGCCGGCCGCTACCCGCACGAGTTCTCCGGCGGCCAGCGCCAGCGCGTGGGCATCGCCCGCGCCCTCGTCCTGGACCCCGAGCTGCTCGTGGCCGACGAGCCCGTCTCCGCCCTGGACGTGTCCGTGCAGGCGCAGGTGCTGGTGCTCCTGGAGGAGCTGCAGCGCGAGCTGGGTCTGACGTACCTCGTCATCGCCCACGACCTCGCCGTCGTCAAGCACGTCAGCACCACCGTGGGCGTGATGTACCTCGGCGCCCTCGTCGAGGAGGGCCCCAGCGGGCCCCTGTACGCCCGCCCGCTGCACCCGTACACGCGCGCGCTGCTCTCGGCGGCCCCCGTGCCCGACCCCCTCGTGGAGGAGCGCCGCGAGCGCATCGTGCTGGCCGGCGACCTGCCCAGCCCCGCCGACCCGCCCTCCGGCTGCCGCTTCCGCACCCGCTGCCCGTGGGCGCAGCCCACCCGGTGCGCCGACGAGCGCCCGGCGCTGCGCACCGTGGCCGGGCACCCGGCCGGGCAGCGGGTGGCCTGCCACTGGGCCGAGGAGATCGAGTCCGGGCGCCTGCCCGCCCGGGCCGCCGCGTGAGCGCACCGCCGCCGCCCGGCCCGGGCGCCGGGCGGGCACCCCGCCGTTGCCGGTGCGCGCGGGGTGTCGCTAGGTTGCCGCGCACGCCCTGACCAGCTGCGCCGACCCGCCTGCTGACCAGCGGGCCTGCCCCAGCCGGACGACCCGAGGTGACACCGTGGCCCTGCCGCCCCTGACCGCCGAACAGCGCGCCGCCGCACTGGAGAAGGCGGCCGCCGCCCGACGCGAGCGCGCGGAGGTGAAGAACCGCCTGAAGTACGCCGGTGGCAGCCTGGAGGAGGTCATCCGCGAGGGCCAGGACAACGAGGTGCTGGGCAAGATGAAGGTCTCCGCGCTGCTGGAGTCCCTGCCCAACGTCGGCAAGGTCCGCGCGCGCCAGATCATGGAGGAGATCGGCATCTCCGAGTCCCGCCGCGTGCGCGGCCTGGGCGCCCACCAGATCGCCGCCCTCGTGGAGCGCTTCGGCGGTGGCGCGCCCGGCGCCGCCGCGAACGGCGCCGCCGCGAACGGCGCCGCCGCGAACGGCGCCGCGCCGGGCGCGGCGAGCGGCGCGGCCGGGAGCGCGTCCTGACCGTGACCGACCCCCAGCACGACCCGCAGGACCAGCCGCCGCACGGCCCGCACCGGCGCCGGCAGCACCACCCGCTCGAGGAGCACCACCCCCGCGGGGAGGGCCCCGCCCGCCTGACCGTGCTCGCCGGGCCCACCGCCGTCGGCAAGGGCACCGTCTCGGCCGACCTGCGCCGGCGCTACCCGGACGTGTGGATCTCCGTCTCGGCCACCACCCGCGCCCGCCGCCCCGGCGAGGTCGACGGCGTGCACTACCACTTCGTCTCCGAGGAGACCTTCGACGGCTACGTCGAGCGCGGCGAGCTGCTGGAGTGGGCCCGCGTGCACGGCCGGCACCGCTACGGCACCCCCCGCCGCCCCGTGGAGGAGGTGCTGGCCGCCGGCCGCCCCGCCCTGCTGGAGATCGACCTCGCCGGCGCCCGCCAGGTGCGCGAGGCGATGCCCGAGGCCCGCTTCGTCTTCCTCGCCCCGCCCAGCTGGGAGGAGCTCGTGCGCCGCCTCGTCGGCCGCGGCACCGAGGGCGAGGAGGAGCGCGAGCGCCGCCTGGCCACCGCCCGCGTGGAGCTGGCCGCCGAGCCCGAGTTCGACGTGACGATCTACAACGACGACGTCCAGCGCGCCACCGACGAGCTGGTGAGCTGGATGGGGGTGCGGGGCTCGTAGGATGGGCGGGTCTGCCCGCGCGCAGCCGGCACGGGCCGGCCCGCACGGGCGACGTCCCGAGCGATCAGCTCACCCACCGAACCGAGGAGACACCGTGGCTGGAACCGTCGCCGCGCCCGAGGGCATCACCAACCCGCCCATCGACGACCTGCTGACGGCCGCCGACTCCAAGTACGCGCTGGTCATCTACGCGGCCAAGCGCGCCCGGCAGATCAACGCCTACTACTCCCAGCTCGGCGAGGGCCTGCTGGAGTACGTCGGCCCGCTGGTGGAGACCCACGTGCAGGAGAAGGCCCTGTCCGTGGCGATGCGCGAGATCAACGAGGGCCTGCTGACGTCGGAGCCCGTCGAGCAGTGACCTCCGGCACGACCCCGGGACCGGCCCCCGCCGCGGCCACCGCCCGCGCGCCCCGGGTCGTCCTCGGGGTCGCCGGCGGCATCGCCGCCTACAAGGCGGCGCTGCTGCTGCGCGAGCTCACCGAGAGCGGTCACGACGTCACCGTCGTGCCCACCGCCGCCTCCGAGCGCTTCGTCGGGCGCGCCACCTGGGAGGCGCTGTCCGGGCACCCGGTGGCCACCGACGTGTGGACCTCCGCCAGCGAGGTCCCGCACGTGCGCCTCGGCCGGCACGCCGACCTCGTCGTCGTCGCCCCCGCCACCGCCGACCTGCTCGCGCGCGCCGCGCACGGCCTGGCCGACGACCTGCTGACCAACGTGCTGCTCACCGCCACCTGCCCGGTGCTGCTCGTGCCGGCCATGCACACCGAGATGTGGCAGCACCCGGCCACCCGCGCCAACGTGGCGCTGCTGCGCGAGCGCGGCGCCACCGTGCTCGAACCGGCCTCCGGGCGCCTGACCGGCGCCGACTCCGGGCCCGGGCGCCTGCCCGAGCCGGGGGAGGTCGCCGCCGCCGCCCGCCGCCTGCTCGGCTCCGGCGCGCGCGGGCACGACCTCGCCGGGCGGCGCGTGGTCGTCTCCGCCGGCGGCACCCGCGAGCCGCTGGACCCGGTGCGCTTCCTGGGCAACCGCTCCTCCGGCCGGCAGGGCGTGGCGCTGGCCGCCGCCGCGGCCGCCCGCGGCGCGCGCGTCACCCTGGTGGCCGCGCACCTGGAGGTGGCGGCCCCGGCCGCCGTGGACGTGGTGCCCGCGGGCACCGCCGTCGAGCTCGCCGAGGCCGTCGCCGCGGCCGCCGCCGGCGCCGACGCGGTCGTCATGGCCGCCGCCGTCGCCGACTTCCGCCCCGCCGCGCGCGCCACCGCGAAGATCAAGAAGACCGACGACCCCGGCCAGGACCCCGTGGTGGTGCTCGAGCGCAACCCCGACGTCCTCGCCGGCCTGGTCGCCGCGCGCGCCGGCGCCCCCTCGCCCGTGCTCGTCGGCTTCGCCGCCGAGACCGGCGACGAGCACGGCACCGTCCTGGAGCACGGCCGCGCCAAGCTCGCCCGCAAGGGCTGCGACCTGCTGGTGCTCAACGAGGTCGGCGAGACCAAGGGCTTCGCCGCCCCCACGAACGCCGTGGTGCTGCTCGGCGCCGACGGCACCGAGCGCACCGTCCCGGAGACCAGCAAGGACGTCGTCGCCGACGCGGTCTGGGACGCGGTGGTGCCTATGCTGGCCGCGATCACGACCACCCCCGAGAACCCCTGGACTGGAGCCCCGTGACCACCCTGCGCCTGTTCACCTCCGAGTCGGTCACGGAGGGGCACCCCGACAAGATCTGCGACCAGATCTCCGACGGCGTCCTGGACGCGCTGCTCGCGCAGGACCCCCGCAGCCGCGTCGCCGTGGAGACCATGGTCACCACCGGCCTCGTGCACGTCGCCGGGGAGGTCACCACCGAGGCGTACGCCGACATCCCCACGATCGTGCGCCAGACGCTGCTGGGCATCGGCTACGACTCCTCCGCCAAGGGCTTCGACGGGCGCACCTGCGGGGTGGAGGTCTCCATCGGCTCGCAGTCCCCGGACATCGCCCAGGGCGTGGACGAGGCGTGGGAGAACCGCCAGGAGGGCTACGACGCCGAGGGCGCGGACCCGCTGGACCTGCAGGGCGCCGGCGACCAGGGCCTGATGTTCGGCTACGCCTGCGACGACACCCCCGAGCTGATGCCCCTGCCCATCCACCTGGCGCACCAGCTCTCCCAGCGCCTCAGCGAGGTGCGCAAGAAGGGCGAGGTGCCCTACCTGCGCCCCGACGGCAAGACCCAGGTCACCATCGGCTACGACGGCGACCGGCCCGTCACCCTCGACACCGTCGTGCTCTCCACCCAGCACGAGCCGGACGTCGACCTCGTCAAGACCCTCACCCCGGACGTGCGCCGCCACGTCATCGAACCGGTGCTCGAGGGCCTGGACCTGGACACCTCCGACATCCGGCTGCTGGTCAACCCCACCGGGCGCTTCGAGATCGGCGGCCCCATGGGCGACGCCGGCCTGACCGGCCGCAAGATCATCGTCGACACCTACGGCGGCATGGCCCGCCACGGCGGCGGTGCCTTCAGCGGCAAGGACCCCTCCAAGGTGGACCGCTCCGGCGCCTACGCCATGCGCTGGGTCGCCAAGAACGTCGTCGCCGCGGGCCTGGCCCGCCGCTGCGAGGTGCAGGTGGCCTACGCCATCGGCAAGGCGCACCCGGTGGGCCTGTACGTGGAGACCTTCGGCACCGAGCAGGTCGCCCTCGGCCGCATCCAGAGCGCCATCCGGGAGGTCTTCGACCTGCGCCCGGCCGCGATCGTGCGCGACCTGGACCTGCTGCAGCCCGTCTACTCCACGACCGCGGCGTACGGCCACTTCGGCCGCGAGCTGCCCGGGTTCACCTGGGAGCGCACCGACCGCGTCGACGCGCTGCGCGCCGCCACGGGCAGCTGAGCGCCGCCGCCCCGGCGGCGGGCGCCGCGACCCCCGCGCCCGTCGAGCCCCACGCCGGGCCCGGCGCCGAGCCCGCACCCCCCAGCGA
>NZ_JAAALM010000215.1 GCF_009906395.1 Kineococcus indalonis | reverse complement strand
CCCCCCGGGCCCCGCGGACCAGGACGTCCGGGGGGCCCGGGGGGAGCGGGGGACGAGATGGGCTGGAACGGCGCCGACCTGTTCGTGCAGGGCGGCCTGGACGCGCTGCCGGGCGGGTTCGCCGCGGGGAGCGCCACCTCGACGCGCTTCGAGGGGTTCCCGGTCGCCGCCGCGGTGCGCGGCGGCGTGCTGCACGTGCACTTCCGCGGCGACGCCCTCGGGGAGGTGCCCGAGGCGCTGGCCGCGCGCAGCGGGGCCGCCCGCGCGGTGGCCGCCTGCTACGCCGGGGTCGCCGACACCTACGTGCTGGAGGTCGCCGAGGCGGGCGTGCCCACCCGCCTGCTGGTGGTCAGCGCCGGCGAGGCGGTCGTCGACGAGGGCGAGCCGCTGCCCGTGGAGGACGGCGAGCGCGACGACCCCGAGGAGTGGCTGTTCGTGGTCGTGGAGCGCCTGACCGGCACCGCCGTGCCCGCGCTGCCGGGGCTGGCGGAGACGTGGACGGAGCTGCGCGTGGTGTGAGCGCCGCGCTCAGGGGTGCGCGGTGCGCGGGGCCGGCTGGCACGACGGGCAGGTGAACGAGGAGCGGTTCATGAACGCGTCGCGGCGCACCGGGGTCCCGCAGCGCGGGCACGGCCGGCCCGCCCGCCCGTACACGGCCAGGGACCGGTCGAAGTAGCCGCTGGCGCCGTTGACGTTGACGTAGAGGGAGTCGAAGCTCGTGCCGCCGGCCTCCAGGGCGGCGCCCATCACCTCGCGCAGGCCCGCCAGCAGCTCCCGCACCTGCGCGGGGCGCAGGGCGCGGGTGGGGCGGGCGTAGTGCAGCCGCGCCCGCCACAGCGCCTCGTCGGCGTAGATGTTGCCCACCCCGGAGACCAGCGACTGGTCCAGCAGGGCGCGCTTGACGCCGGTGGTGCGCTCGCGCAGCCGCCGCGCGAGCGCGGCGTCGTCGAAGGCGGGGTCCAGGGGGTCGCGGGCGATGTGCGCGACGGGCGCGGGCAGGGACGGCGCCCACGCGGCGCCGGGGTGCTCGCCCAGCCCGCCGGGCAGACCGTCGGGCGTGGGCACCAGCGGCACCACCGCCAGGCCGCCGAAGGTGCGCTGGTCCACGAAGCGCAGCTCGGTGCCGGCGGCGTCGGCGGGCACGCGGGTGCCGTCGAAGCGCCAGCGGGCGCGCAGGTGCTTCTCCTCGGGGGCGTCCTCGGGCTCCACGAGCAGCTGCCCGCTCATGCCCAGGTGCACCACCAGGGCCTCGCCGGCGGCGCCGCGCCCGGGGTCCACCAGCGGCATCCACAGGTACTTGCCGCGGCGCACCGCGTCGGCGAGGACGGTGCCGCGCAGGCGGGCGACGGCGTCCTCGGGGCCTGCTCCGTGGCGGCGGGCCACCCGGGGGTGCAGCAGCTGCGTCTCGCGCACCCGGCGCCCGGCGACCCAGCGGGCCAGGCCGCGGCGGACCACCTCGACCTCGGGGAGCTCGGGCACGCGTCAGCCGCCGTTGCGGACGGCCCGCGCGGCCTGCGCCTCCTGCAGGGCCTGCACGGCCGCGCTGGCGGCCTTCTGCTCGGCCTCCTTCTTGCTGCGGCCCTCGCCGTGGCCGAGCACGGTGCCGCCGACGACGGCGTCGGCGCGGAAGCTCTTGGCGTGGTCGGGCCCGGAGTCGGTGATGGCGTAGGAGGGCACGCCCAGCCCGGAGGCGGCCGTGAGCTCCTGCAGCGCCGTCTTCCAGTCGGTGCCGGCGCCCAGGCGCTCGGAGGACTCCATCACCCCGGCCGTCAGGCGCAGCACGAACTCGCGCGCGCTCTCCAGGCCCAGCGACAGGTACGCGGCGCCGATGACCGCCTCCATCGTGTCGGCGAGGATGGAGGACTTGTCGCGCCCGCCGGTGGTCTCCTCGCCCTTGCCCAGGCGCACGTGGGCGCCCAGGTCCAGGCCGCGGGCGATGTCCGCCAGCGCGCGGGAGTTGACGACCGCGGCGCGCAGCTTCGCCAGGCGACCCTCGGAGACGTCGGGGTGGCGGTGGTACAGGGTGTCGGTGACCACGAGCCCCAGCACGGAGTCCCCGAGGAACTCCAGCCGCTCGTTCGTGGGCAGACCGCCGTGCTCGTAGGCGTACGAGCGGTGGGTCAGCGCCTGCACGAGCAGGCCGGCGTCGATGTCGACGCCCAGGGCGGCCACGAGCCGGGCGACGTCGGCGACGTCGCCCGGCCCGGTGGCGCGGTCCTGTTGAGCGGTCAGCTCAGAGGTCCTTGACCTTGCGGCCCTTGTACTCCAGGTACAGGGGGGTGCCGGCGGAGTCGGTGACGACGCGCGCGGTGTGCGGGCGCTGGTAGGCCACCTGGCCGCGCTGCACGGTGCGGGTCAGCGTCTCCTCGGACGCCTTCCACTGGGCGCGGCGCGACCGCGTGTTGCTGCGGGACATCTTCCGCTTCGGGACGGCCACGGTCAGCTCTTCTCTCTCGTGTCGGACGGGGTCTGGCCGGGCTGCTGCTCGAGCAGGCCCTGCAGGGCGGCCCACCGGGGGTCCGCCGGCTCTTCGGTGTCCTCGGCCTCGCCGAGCGTGCGCTCGGAGACGCCGATCTCGTAGTCCTGCTGGCACGGGCCGTCGCACTCGGGCTGGAACGGCAGCTCCAGCACGATGGCGTCGCGCACCGTCGGCTCGAGGTCGATGAGCTCGCCCGGCGCGATCTCGCGGACCTCGTCGTCGTCCTCGCCGACCTCCGCGGGCGTCTTGCCCGGGTAGGCGAACAGCTCCTGCACCTCGACCTCGACGTCCTGGCTCACCTCGGTGAGGCAGCGCACGCACTCCCCCACCGCGCGGCCGCGGACGGTGCCGGAGACCAGCACGCCCTCCATGACCGCCTCGAGCCGCAGGTCGAGCTCCAGGTCGCTGCCCTCCGGCACGCCGATGACGGCGATGCCCAGGTCCGCCGGCGCCGGGACCGTGCGCCGCAGCGTGCGCATCGTGCCCGGGCGCCGCCCCAGCTCGTGGGTGGACAGCACGAGCGGGGCGTTGGGGTCGAGTCGACCCTCGTGCACCTTGACCACAGCCCTGCCTCCCACGCGTTCGGAGCACCACTCGGCCCCGCCGCCCGTGGTCGTCCCCACCCGGCCGGTCCGTGGACCGGGGGTGGCCACGCTCACCGGCGTCGAGGCCGTGGACAAGGGTAGCCGAGCCGGGGCCCGGGTACCGAATCGCCCGGTGCCGCGGCCGGCGCGCCCCGCCGCGCGCCCCGCCGCGCGCTCAGCCCTCCCGGCCCGGCCGCGGAGCCGGGTGCGCCCCGGCGGGGGCCTGCGCGGCGGGCGGCTCCTGCCCGTCGGGGGCGCCCTGCTGCTCCTCGGCCCCGGCCGCGGCGGCGTCGTCCTGCTCGGGGGCGCGCACCTTCAGCCGGTCGCGGCCGCGGCGGGCCTGCTGCTGCAGGCGCTCCAGCTCCTCCTCGAAGTCGCCGAGCTTGCCGTCGCACCAGGCGTCGGCGTCCAGGCGCAGCCGGCGGGCCTCCTCGCGGGCGGTGGCCACGACGTGCTCGGCGCGCTCGCGCGCCGCGCGCGTGACGGCCTGCGCCTCGGTGAGCTCCTCGGCCTGCGCGCGGGCCCGGGCCAGCAGGTGGTCGGCCTCGGCGCGCGCCGCCTGGAGGACCTCGTCGCGCTGGGCCAGCACGTCGCCGGCCTGCTGGACCTCCGCCGGCAGCAGGCGCCGCACCTCCGCGACGAGCCGGAGCAGCTGCTCGCGGTCCACCACGACCGACGACGACAGGGGCACCGCGCGCGCCCCCGACACGAGCGCGGCGAGCTCGCCGAGCTTCTCGTGCACTTCCACGACTACCTGCCTCCAGAGGGTCCGCCGGCCGCTCCGCTCGGCGGCCGCGGGTCATCCTCCCCCACCGCCGCGGCGGATCCCAGCCGCCGCAGCAGCGCCTCGCGCACGACCCCCGGCACGAGGCCGCCCACGTCGCCGCCGTGGCGGGCGACCTCCTTGACCAGGCTGGAGGAGACGTGCTCGAAGCGGGGGTCGCCGACGAGGAAGAGGGTCTCCACCCCCGCCAGGTGGCGGTTCATCAGCGCCATCGGCAGCTCGTAGGCGTAGTCGGTGCCGCCGCGCAGGCCCTTGACGACCACCCGGGCGCCCAGGCGGCGGCAGTGGTCCACGAGCAGGCCGTCGGCGAAGCCCTCCACGACCACCCGCCGGGCGCGCTCGTCGCCGGTGGCGTCCAGGGCCTCGCGGACCAGCCGCACCCGCTCGGGGCCGGTGAACACCCCCCGCTTGGCGGGGTTGACGGCGACCCCGACGTGCACGACGTCGAAGAGGTCGGCCGCGCGCAGCACCACGTCGACGTGCCCGAGGGTCACCGGGTCGAAGCTGCCCGGGCACACGCAGCGGCGCACGGCCGGGTCGGCGGCGGGGGCGTCGGGGGCGTTCGCGTCGGGCACCCGGCGCACGTTAGCCGGGCGCGCTACGGGTGCACCGTCCACACGCCCGTCTCGCCGTAGCGGCGCTGCCGGGCGGGCGGCCACCCGTGCGGCCAGCGCGGCTCGGGGCTGCGCGCGGAGCGCTCCACCACCACGGCGGCGTCCTCGGCCAGCAGCGGCACCAGGGCGGCCAGCACGCCGGCGAGGGCCTCCTCGTCCACGGCGTACGGCGGGTCCAGCAGCACGAGGTCCCAGCCGCCGGCGGCGCCCGCGCGCGGGCCGGCGAGGAAGCGCTCGACGCGCTCGTGCTCCACGCGCACGCCCGGCAGGCCCAGCGCGGCGGCGTTGGCGCCCGCCGTGCGCGCCGCGGCGCGCGCGGCCTCCACCAGGACGACCTCGCGCGCGCCGCGGCTGGCGGCCTCCAGGCCCAGCGCGCCGGAGCCGGCGTACAGGTCCAGCACGCGGGCGCCGTCGACGGCGCCGGCCGCCTCCAGGGCGGAGAAGAGCGCCTCGCGCACCCGGTCGCTGGTGGGCCGGGTGGTGTCGCCCGGCGGGACCCTCAACCGCCGGCCGCCGGCCGCGCCGGCCACGATGCGCGTCACGTGCGCCCGCCGCGGCGCCGCGCCCGGGGGCCGCGGCGGGCGGCCGGTGCGGTGCGCGGGCCGGGCGGCGGGGCGTCCGGTCCGTCCACGCGGGCAGGCTACTGCCCGCCGCCGCGGGCGGTGCGGGGCACCGGCGCGGGCGGCGGCGCGGGCGCGGCGCCGGCGACGACGCGGTCGCGACCGGCCCGCTTGGCGTCGTACAGGGCGGCGTCGGCGCGGGCGAGCAGCTGCTCGGGGCCCTCGCCGGGCAGGCCGGCGCCGGCCAGGCCGACGCTGACGCTCAGCCGGGGTCCGGGCCGGCCGTCGGCCGCGGGGGCGCGCAGGCCCGCGACGGCGGCGCGGAAGCGCTCGGCGGCCTCCAGCGCCAGCGGGCAGGCGGTCCCGGGCGCGGCCGGGGCACCGGGCCCGGCGTGCACGAGCAGCACCGCCAGCTCGTCGCCGCCGAGGCGGGCGACGACGTCCTCCGCCCGGCACACCGCGCGCAGCTCCTGGGCCACCACGCGCAGCACGGCGTCGCCGGCGGCGTGGCCGTGCTCGTCGTTGACCTGCTTGAAGCGGTCGACGTCCACGAGCAGCACGGCGCCGACGGTGCCCTCGCGCAGGTGCCGCTGCAGGGCGCGGTCGAAGGCGCGGCGGGTGGCCAGGCCGGTGAGGACGTCCTCGGCGGCCTCGGCGCGCAGCCGTCCCACCAGCGCCTCCTGGCGGTTGCGCCCGGTGGAGGTCAGCCAGGTGACCACCGCGAAGGTCGTCGCCCAGGCGGGGGTGTCCTGCACGACCTCCCCCAGCCCGGCGACGGCGGTGAGCACGCCGACCTGCGCGGCCAGGCACGCGCCCGTGACGGCCCAGGCGGCCGGGCGGCGCAGGTGGTAGGCGGCGTAGACCGCCGGCCAGCCGAGGAACACCTGGGCGCTGAAGGAGGCGTCGCGGGTGAAGACGTCCAGGGCCACGATCTCGGCCAGGCCCACCAGGGCCAGCAGCGCCGCGCTCCAGCGCGGGGCGCGGCGGGGGGCGAGGACGGGCACCGCGCTGAGCAGCGCCAGGACGGCGGCCGCGGCCAGCGTCACCGCCAGCCCGCCGGGGACGCCGTTGAGGGCGTCGGGGACGAACAGGGCGTTGAGCAGCATGTAGACGGCGCCGACCAGGGCCAGCCCGCCGGCGGCGCGGGTGCCCGCGGCGCCGTCGCGGGGGGCCCACCAGGGCGCTGCGCGACGGGCCCGCCTCGCCGGAGCTCGCACGCCCTCCCATCGGGTGCCGGGGCGGGCCCGTCGCGCAGCGCCCTGGTG
>NZ_JAAALM010000214.1 GCF_009906395.1 Kineococcus indalonis | reverse complement strand
CGTCCAGGCCGCGCCCGCCGCGCGCCGCCCGCCCCTGCGCCGGGTCCCCCTGGCCGCGGGGGCCGTCGTCGTGCTCGCCCTCCTCGCCGCCTCCCTGGCCGTCGGCGGGTACGACATCACCCCGCGCTCCCTGCTGCACGACGGGGCCGCGCGCGAGATGTTCCTCATCAGCCGCGTGCCGCGCACCGCCGCGCTGGTGCTGGCCGCCGCCGCCATGGGCGTGTCCGGCGTCGTGATGCAGGTGCTGGTGCAGAACCGGTTCGTGGAACCCACCACCACCGGCTCCAGCCAGTGGGCGGCCCTGGGGATCGTCCTGCTCGCCGTGGTGCGCCCCGGCGCGCCCACGCCGGTGCGCATGGTGGTCGCCACCGGGTTCGCGTTCGCCGGGACGCTGGTGTTCCTCGGCGTGCTGCGCCGCGTCTCGCTGCGCTCCTCGGTGGTGGTGCCGCTGGTGGGCATCATGCTCGGCTCGGTGGTCGGCGCCGCCACCACCTACCTCGCCTCGGAGAACGACCTGCTGCAGATGCTGTCCTCCTGGCGCTCCGGCGGGTTCAGCGGCATCGTGCGCGGCGGCTACGAGCCGCTGTGGGTCGTCGCGCTCGTCGTGCTGGCCGTGTACGTCACCGCCGACCGCTTCACCGTCGCCGGCCTGGGCCGCGACGTGGCCACCAACCTCGGGCTGCACCACGCCCGCGTGGTCTTCGTCGGCACCGCCGCGGTCGCGCTGGCCACCGGCGTGACGGCCGTCGTCGTGGGGTTCGTGCCCTTCCTCGGCCTCGTCGTGCCCAACGTCGTCTCCCTGCTGCGCGGTGACGACGTGCGCCGCAACCTGCCCTGGGTGGTGCTGGCCAGCGTGGCGCTCATCGTGCTGTGCGACCTGATCGGGCGCACCGTCGTCTTCCCCCTGGAGGTCCCGGCCTCGGTGGTCCTCGGGGCGGTCGGCGCCACCGCGTTCGTCGTGCTGCTCCTGCGCCGCAGGGGGTCGCTGCGTGGCTGAGGACACCGGGACCCGCCCGGCCGCCCCGCCCGCCGCACCCCCGGTGGGCGCGCCGGGGGTGCGCCCGTGGCTGCGCCTGGGCGTCGTGGCCGCCCTGGCCGTGCTGGCGCTGGCGTGCTACCTGCTGCTGTTCGTGCGCGGCTCGTTCGAGTTCGCGATCGAGCGGCGCCTGACCACCGCCGGCGCGATGGTGGTGGCCGCCTTCACCCAGGGCGTGGCGACGCTGCTGTTCCAGACGGTGACGCAGAACCGCCTCCTGACGCCGTCCATCATGGGGTTCGACTCCGTCTACGTCCTGGCCCAGACCGCGCTGGTGGTGGTGTTCGGCGGCGGCGCGCTCGCCGCCACCGACGGCCCGGGCAAGGTGCTGGCGCAGACGCTGCTCATGGTGGCGTTCGCCACGTTCCTGTTCCGCTGGCTGTTCTCCGGGCGCCGCGCGGACCTGCACGTGCTGCTGCTGGTCGGGGTGGCGCTGGGGATGGCCTTCGACAGCCTGTCCACCTTCCTGCAGCGCGTCCTGTCCCCGGCCGACTACGACGTGCTCTCGGTGCGCCTGTCCGGCCGGCTGGGCACCGCCGACGCCGAGCTGCTGCCGTGGGCGGTGCTCGCGTGCGCCGTCACCGGGTTCGTCGTGCTGCGCCGGCACGCCCGCCTGGACGTGCTCGAGCTCGGCCGCGACACGGCCGTGAACCTCGGCGTCGACCACCGCCGGGAGCTGACGCTGGCGCTGGTGTGCGTCTCCGTGCTCGTGGCCGTCTCCACCGCCGTCCTCGGGCCCATGACGTTCTTCGGCTTCCTCGTCGCCGTGCTCACCCGGCAGGTCGCCGGCACCCACCGCCACGCGGTGCTGCTGCCGATGTCCTTCGCCCTGGGCGTGCTGGTGCTGGCGGGCGGGCAGTTCGTCATGGAGCACGTCTTCTACGCCACCGGGATGCTCACCGTCGTGCTGGAGTTCCTCGGCGGCGCCGTCTTCCTCGTCCTGCTGCTGCGGAAGGGAACCCTGTGATCACCGTCGAGGGCGTCACCAAGGCGTACGGCACCACGCCCGTGCTGGGACCGGTCACGCAGGTCCTCGCCGAGCGCGGCATCACCTCCATCATCGGCCCCAACGGCGCCGGCAAGTCCACGCTGCTGACCATCGCCGGTCGCCTGGCCGAACCGGACACCGGCACCGTGCGGGTGCGCGCCGGCGACGGGGGAGGACCCGGCGAGCTGGACGTGCACCGGGCCCGTTCCTCCGAGGTGGCCAAGGTCGTCGCGGTCCTGCGCCAGGAGAACCACTTCACCGCCCGCCTGACCGTGCGCGAGCTGGTCTCCTTCGGCCGCTTCCCGCACTGCGGCGGCCGGCTCACCGCCACCGACGTCGCCGCGGTCGACGAGGCGCTGGGGTTCCTGGAGCTGACGGACCTGCAGGGCAGGTTCCTCGACGAGCTCTCCGGCGGGCAGCGCCAGCGCGCGCACGTGGCGATGGTGCTGGCGCAGCAGACCCGCTACGTCCTGCTCGACGAGCCCCTCAGCAGCCTGGACATCCGCCACGCCGTGCGGATGATGCGCCTGCTGCGCCGCGTCGCCGACGAGCTCGGCCGCGCGGTCGTCCTCGTCGTGCACGACGTGAACTTCGCCGCCGCCTGGTCCGACCGCATCGTCGCCGTGCGCGACGGGCGCGTCGTGGCGCAGGGCACCCCCGCCGAGGTCGTGCGCGACGACGTCCTGGAGGAGGTGTTCGACACCCCCGTGCGCGTGCACGTCCTGGACGGGGTGCCCACCGCCGTCTACCACCGCTGACGCCCGCGGCCGGCGCCCGCGCCGTGCCCCGCGCCGCCGGGCCTTTGACGCGCGGCGCCGGGCTTTTGGCGCGCGCCGCCGGGCCTTTGGCGCGCGCCGCCGGGCCTGTGATGTCTCAGGACATCGGTGACGGTCGCAGTGCTGGGAAGGTGTCGGCCACCCACGACGACGCACGCACCGCGGGATGACCGTGAGGTTGGCGAGTCGGCACTGGCGTGCCCGAGGCGCAGCTGAGCGAGGAGGCGGGCACACTGCGGCGGATGGACCTACCCACCGACGGTCACGTGCACAGCCGGTTCTCCTGGGACGCCCGCCTGATCGGCGACATGGAAGCCACCTGCGCGCGAGCCGTCGACCAGGGGCTCCCTGCGGTGATCTTCACCGAGCACGTCGACTTCACCCCCTTCCGCGCAGGCTTCCTGACCCAGTCCTACCCGGAGGTCGCCGACTTCGTCTCCGACGGCATCCTGACCGCACCTGAGCTGGACGTGGACGGCTACTCGGAGAGCATCGAGCGGTGCCGGGCCGCTTTCCCGCAGCTGCACGTGGTGGCCGGCGTGGAAGTGGGGCAGCCTCACCGGCACACCGCCCAGATCGAGGACCTGCTCGCCCGCGGACCCTTCGAGCGGGTGCTCGGCTCCCTGCACTGCCTACCCGATGGCGATGAGTTCGCCGAACCGTGGGACTTGTACCCCCGCTACCGCGCCGCCGACGTCTTCCGCGACTACCTGGCCGAGATCCCTCGCATGGTGGCCGGGTCGCAGGCGTTCACCGCGTTCGCCCACATCGACTACCCGATCCGGTCCTGGCCGCAGGACGCCGAGCCGTTCCGCCTGGGTGACTTCGAGGAGGAGCTGCGGCACGCGTTGGGTGTCCTGGCGCAGGCTGAGCGGGCACTGGAGATCAACACCCGCCTGCCCATGGACCCGGTGATCTTGGGGTGGTGGGTCCAGGAAGGGGGCCAGCGGGTCACCTTCGGCAGTGATGCTCACAAGCCGGACTTCATCGGTCATGGACTGGCTGAGGCCGGTGCGCTGGCCGCCTCGATGGGCTTCACCCCGGACGTGCAGCCGGTGGCGCCGTGGCGGCTGTCTCGTTGACTGCGCGGCACCGGACCTGCTCGGGACCAGCGAGAGCGGCACGACTGAGACCCAGCGGATCGCGCGATGACCGGTAGGTCACTAAGCGAGTTTGCGGGTGCTCGCTCCCCTCCCTGCGAGCACCCGCGGCGACCTCCCTCAGCTCGCCGACTCCTGGGCGGCCTGGTCGTCTGCGGGGTAGAGGTCCGGCGCGGCTTGCAGACGCGGGTCGGTGGTGGCGACGTGTTCAACCTGCTCAGCCAGCTTCACGAGCAAATCCATGTCCTGACTGCCGCACACGCTGTAGGACAGACCGGCGTCGTCCCAGCGCACGCATCCAAGCAGGTCCGTCTGGAAGATGGCGACGTGGCCGTTGACTCGGGTGAACGTGTACAGGTCCGCACCTCGAGCAACCCCCGTGGCGATCGGCTCGACGAGCGGTTTGACACCCAAGCGGATGCCCGGAGCGTCCTGGGTGTAGCCGCTGGGACCGTACTCCACGTCCCAGGTCCAGTCCGAGAAGGGCTGCGCCGCATCCGGTGCCGGGCTCTGCTGCCACGGTGCGGGCACGCTGTCCGGGTCCACGGTGGTTCCCTCCAAGGTGAGGTCGTCGAGGGTGGCCACGATCGCGGCCTCATCCAGGCCGCTGCCCTGCACGACCCAGCGGGTGCCGTCCGGTTCGGTCCAGCTGAGCATCAGGTTGCCCGGCAACGGCAGCAGCTCGGCGGTGGTGCCCCGCACCTGCACCGTCCGCAGGCCCTCCTCGCCGCGGAAGGGGCGGGCAACGTCGGCCCACAACGACAGACCCTGCTTCGGCGCCTCGGTGTAGAGCGCTGCAGCCGGCGCCAACGGCAGGCAGGTGATCCCGTCGGTGTGGACGTTCACCCCGCGGACCGGCTCACCGGTAGCTTCGGCGGGGATCCAGGCCGTCAGCCTCGCTGCCCGCGGATCGTTCACCCACTGCCGGCGCGGGACGTTGACGCCATAGCTGACGCCGCAGTCGCTGCCGGTACCGGCGTGAGCGCGGGCCAGGCCGATGAAGGACGCTGCCTGCACGGTGCCGCGCGTTCCGGGGTCGTTGTCGCTCTGCGGAACGAGGACACCGCCGACGATCAAGGCGCTGGCCAGGAGCCCGGCGGAGACACCCAGCTTGGTGCGGCGCTGCCCGCGGCGGATCGCGGCGGCGCGGCGGTGGACGCCCTCGACCGGCGGCACCGCGCTGTTCGGGACGTCAGCCAACGCGCGCAACGGATCGTGATCATCCAGACCGCTAACGTCGCGGCGGCTGGAGCTGTTGGGGTGGGGGCCAGTGGGGGTCATCGCGAGTCCTCCGATGCGGGAGTGCGGAACGAGGCGGGTGCGGCTTCGGGTGAGGTGGCCGCGCTGGGTCGCAGCCGGCCCGCGAGGGTGGCGCGGGCACGGGAGAGGGTGGTGGCCACCGTTCCGCGCGAGACGTTCATGGCGGCGGCGACCTCGGTCTCGGTGAGATCGGCGATGTAGCGCAGCGCGATGGCGGTGCGGGCCCGTTCGGGCAGCTCGGCGACGGCCCGCCACAGCGCGGGGTCGGGCAGCTGCGGCGGCGGGACGGGCTCGTCCCGGTGGCGGCGGGTGTGCCGGTGCTCCAGCAGAGCGCGGCGCCAGGAGCGGCGGACCTGGTTCAAGGCGGTGGTGTAGACCCAGCCGGCGGGGGAGTCAGTGGTACGCAGCCGTGGCCAGTGCAGGACGGCGCGGGCGAAGGCCTCAGCGGTGGCTTCCTCGGCCAGGGCGGGGTCGCCGGTGGCCAGGGTGAGGGCCTGGCGCACGCGCGGGAGCTCGCGGCGGTACCAGTCGTCGAAGACGAGCTGGCCGGGCTCGTCTGGGCTGTTGCTCATGACTTACTAAGCCTGGAGGACGTCGAAGTGTTGACACCGTCGCCGCGCCTGTCGTGGCCACGGCGAAGCTGGCCTCGATCCCAGCGCGGGGTCCGCTCGTCAACCGCTCATGAGGCCAGACCAAAGGTTGTGGAGCACGCGGACGGCGGGATGACCGTGAAGTCGCGTTCGCTCCGCCTGCGGCACGAGATGCTCGTGCGTCCTATGCGAGGTGCCGGCTGATCACCTCCGCCAGTTCCGCAGCATCGAGGTCCCCAGCGGCCACGGCCAGCACCATCTGCTCGGCCTCGTCGACGGGCATGAGCAGGTCGGTGCCGTTGAGCAGGCAGAAGACGCGGGTCGCGGACCACGCCAGACGCTTGTTGCCGTCGACCAGCGGGTGGTTGCGGGCCAGGGAGTGCATCAGCGCGGCGGCCTTGCCGGCCAGGGTGGGGTAGGCCTCGCGGCCGAAGACGGTGGTGCGGGGACGGGCGGCGGCGGAGGCCAGCAGGCCCAGGTCGAGGACCTGCACGTCGTCGACGACGCCGGCGGCGATCTCGAGCAGGTCCTCGGTGGAGAGG
>NZ_JAAALM010000213.1:2858-6299 GCF_009906395.1 Kineococcus indalonis | reverse complement strand
GTGCTCACGCGTCCAGCGTGGCGGGCGGCGGTGCGCCACGACAGTGGCCCGCAGGACACCTCCCGTCGACATCCGGCCACCACCGCCCTAGCGTCGGGGCGTGCACCGCGTCGCCGTCCTGGCCCTGGCCCCCGTCGTCGGCTTCGACCTGACCATCCCGCCGCAGGTGTTCGGCGCGGCCCGCGACGACGCCGGCGCACCCCTGTACGAGGTCCTCGTGTGCTCCCCGGACGGGGCGCCGGTGCCCACCAGCAGCGGCTACGCCGTGCTGCCGCAGGCCGACGGGTCCGCGCTCGCCGAGGCCGACACCGTCGTCGTGCCCGGCACCCGCACCCCCGGGGCGCGGTGCACCGGGGCGCTGGCCCCCCGCGAGGCCGCGGCGCTGGCCCTGGTGCGCCCCGGCGCGCGCGTGGTCTCCATCTGCACCGGCGCCTTCGTCCTGGCCGCCGCCGGGCTGCTCGACGGGCGCCCGGCCACCACCCACTGGGACCACGCCGCCGCGTTCCGGCGCCTGTACCCGGCCGTGCACCTGGACGAGGACCGGCTGTTCGTCGACGACGGCGACGTGCTGACCTCCGCGGGCCTGGCCGCCGGCCTCGACCTGTGCCTGCACGTGGTGCGCCGCGACCACGGCAGCGCCGCCGCCAACCGGGTCGCGCGCCAGTGCGTCGTGGCGCCCGTGCGCCCGGGCGGGCAGTCGCAGTTCATCGAGCGGCACGTGCCCGCCGGCGGCGGCGCCGGCACCGGCCCCACCCGCGCGTGGGCCCTGGAGCACCTCGCCGAGCCGCTGACCCTGGCCGACCTGGCCGCGCACGCGACGCTGAGCGTGCGCACCTTCACCCGCCGCTTCCGCGCCGAGACCGGCACCTCGCCGGCGCACTGGCTGGTGCAGCAGCGCGTCGAACGCGCCCGCCACCTGCTGGAGACCACCGCGCTGGGCGTGGAGGAGGTCGCCGCCGCCTGCGGGCTGGGCAGCGCCGCGGCCCTGCGCCACCACCTCGCCGGCGTCGTCGGGCTGGCGCCCAGCGCCTACCGGCGCGCCTTCCGGCAGCGCTGAGGGCCCGCGCCCCGGCCGCCTCAGGGCCGTGCGGGCTCGGCGTGCGCGTTGACCGCGGCCACCACCGCGCGGCGGGCCACCGCCGCCACCTCGCGCAGCGCCTGCGCCCGCGAGGCCGCCTCGAAGCTCGTCACCGCCGCCCCGTCGTCCTCCCCGGCCAGCTCCACGATCGCCAGGACCCGCGCCGCCGTCTGCAGCACGCGCGCCGCCCGCGGGGCCGTTCCCGGCGGCAGCGCGTCGCGCGCCAGGCCGCCGTCGCGCACCGCGGCGATGCGGTCGGCGGCGTCCTCGCGCCAGCGCGCCACGTCCAGCGCGGCCAGGGCCTGCGTGGCGGTGGCCAGCGCCAGGCGCAGCTCACGCTCGGAGTCGGCCACGCTGGAGCTCTCCGGCGCCCGCCGCGGCGCCGCGCCCAGCACCGACCACGTCACCACCGCGCCCGGCTCCCACACCGAGCCGAACTCCCTGACCTCCGGCACCAGCGCCCAGCGCCCTGCCACGCCCGGCGGCTCGGCCACCACGCACTCGCCGGCCTCCAGCGCGGCGACGTTCACCGCCGCCGGGCCCGGCAGGCCGCGCGGGTCGCCGGGCACCGGCAGCGCCAGCAGCAGCGGGCCGCACCCGGCCGCGGACAGCACCGCCAGCAGGGCGCGCACGTCGCACGGGTCGGGGCCGGGCGCGGCGGGCGCGTCCTCGGCCCAGCGCACGGCGTGCGGTTCGTCGTCGCGCACCACCGCGGCGACCGCGGCCTCCAGGCCCGCGGCACCGGTGATCACACCGGTGCCCCAGGCCGCCAGCCGCGCGGAACGGGGCAGGTCCAGCACGCGCCGCAGCCTACGACGGCGCCGCGCACCCCCACGGGCACCGGTCCCGCGCGCTGGTTAGGGTTCCCCCGTGCCTGCCACCCCGGACGCCGCGCGGACCGCCACCGCCCAGGACGCCGCCGCCCAGGACGGCGCCGAGGACGAGGTCCTCGGCCTCGACGCCGTGACCGTCCGGCGCGGCACGACCGTCCTGCTGGACGCCGTGGACCTGCGCGTGCACGAGGGCGAGCGCTGGGTGGTGCTGGGCCCCAACGGCGCCGGCAAGTCCACGCTGCTCTCCGTGGCCGCCGCCCGGCTGTTCCCCACCTCCGGCGCCGTGCGCGTGCTCGGCGAGCGCCTCGGCCGCGTCGACGTCTTCGAGCTGCGCCCGCGCATCGGGCTGGCCAGCACCGCCCTGGCGCGCGCCGTGCCGGGCCAGGAGGAGGTCCGCGACGTCGTGCTCACCGCCGCCTACGGCGTCACCGGCCGCTGGCAGGAGGCCTACGACCCCGACGACGAGGACCGCGCGCTGCAGCTGCTGGACCTGCTCGGCGTGGCCCACCTCGCCCAGCGCCCCTTCGCCACCCTCAGCGACGGCGAGCGCAAGCGCACCCAGATCGCGCGCGCCCTGATGACCGACCCCGAGCTGCTGCTGCTGGACGAGCCCGCCGGAGGGCTGGACCTCGGCGGGCGCGAGGACCTGCTGCGGCGCCTGACGGCGCTGGCCGCCGACCCCGCCGCCCCCACGACCGTGATGGTCACCCACCACGTCGAGGAGATCCCCGTGGGCACCACGCACGCGCTGCTGCTGCGCGGCGGGCGCGCGGTGGCCTCCGGGCCGGTGGAGCGGGTCCTGACCGCCGAGCTGCTCTCGCGCACCTTCGGGCTGGCGCTGTCGGTGCGGCGCCGCGGCGGGCGGCTCACGGCGCTGGCCATCTGAGACCGCGCCCGGGGCGCCGGGCGCGGCGCCCCGGGCGCTCTCAGGGGCGCAGCAGCTGGCGGTCGTACCCGCCGTGCTCGGCGCGCGAGTAGCGCAGCCGCAGGTGCTGGCCGTCGGGGGCGGACTGCCAGAACTCCACGCGCGAGGCGTCCACGCCCCACAGCCGCCAGGTCGAGGCCACCACCGCCGGCTCCAGCTCCACGAGGTCGGCGACGTCGGCGAACTCGTCGGACATCTGCGCCTCGTCCAGCGGCCGGCTCTGCCGCTCCAGCAGCGACTCCGCGCGCCCGTGCGCGGGGCGCTCCAGGAAGTCGTGCGCGGCGCGCTGCTCGTCGGCGACCCGCACCCGCCCGCGCACCCGCACCTGCCGGCCCTGCTGCGGCCAGTAGAAGACCAGCGCCGCCACCGGCACCGACGCCAGCTGCCGGCCCTTGGGGCTGCCGGCGCCGGAGGCGATCCACAGCGCGTGCTCGGCGACGTCCTTGAGGACCATCACCCGCGCGTCCGGGCGCCCGGCGGCGTCGACCGTGGCCAGCGTCAGCGCGTGCGGCTCGGGCACCCCGCCGGCCGCCGCCTCGCGCAGCCACGCCACGAGCAGCTCCAGCGGGTCCTGCGGCGCCTCGGCCGGGTCGAAGGCCGGCGGG
>NZ_JAAALM010000213.1:0-2848 GCF_009906395.1 Kineococcus indalonis | reverse complement strand
CGCCAGCAGCGGCAGCTCGCGCAGCCAGTCGCGCAGCGGCCGCGCGCCGCCGCCCGGCGCGAGGGGCCCGCGGGGCGCCTCGGCGTGCTCGCCCGGCGGGACGTCCGCCGGGGTCGGGGACCAGGACCGGGCCGTGCTCGTCACGTTCGACAAGGTACCCGTCCCGTCAGGGGCCGGCGTCCCAGAGCGCCCGGTACCAGGCGGTGCGCGCCGGGTCCGGCGCCACCCCGTACGCCTCCAGGAACGCCGCCTCCCAGCCGGGTCCGTAGTTCCAGCCCAGGCTCAGCGTCGCCACCGCCAGGTCCGCCCAGCGGTCGGCCACGCCCAGCGCGCCGAGGTCCACGTGCCCGACCGGCGCGCCGTCCGCGGCCAGCAGGGTGTTGGGCGCGCACGCGTCGCCGTGGCACACCACCAGCCGGTCCACCGGCGGCGGCGCGCCCAGCGCTGACACGTCGCGCACCGCGGCCGCCAGGCGCTGCTCGGCCGACCATCCGAACGGGCAGTCCACCACCGGCAGCCGCTCGTGCAGCGCGCGCAGCGCGCGGCCCAGCGCCGGCACCGCCGCCCCCGGGCGCGCCAGCCAGCGCGGGGAGACCGCCGGCTCCCCGGGCAGCGCCGCGGTGAGCAGCCAGCTGCCGTCCTCGTCGGCCCCGTGCCCCAGCACCCGCGGCACCGGGGTGAACGCCGCCGCCCACGCCAGGCGCGGCACCTCCTCGGCCAGCGGCAGCGCCGCGCCGGCCGGCGCCCACTTGCAGAACCGCCCGGTGCCGTCCGCACCGGTCAGGCGGAACGTCAGCCCGCCGAGCTCGTTGACCCACACGGCCCGCACGGCGTCCCCGCCGGCGGCGCGGCGCACCGCGGCCGGCACCGCCGGCTCCTGCTCGGGGATCGCCACCGGCCCACCGTAGGGCGCGCCGGGGCCGGGGGCCCGGGACCGTCGAACCGTCCGGCGCGCTGCACCGTTGCCCCTGCGCGGGGGTGGCCCGCCGGGAGGACGGCCCGCCGGGCGCGGGCCGGGGAGGAGCGGGGGACGCGGTGACCGACGCCGACGAGGAGCTGGTGCGGGCGCTGCACGAGGAGCACGCCGGTGCCCTGTTCGGCTACGTGGTGTCCCTGACGGGCGACCGCGCGCACGCGCAGGACGTGGTGCAGGAGACGCTGCTGCGCGCCTGGCGCCACCCGGAGGCGCTGGACCCCGCCAGCGGGTCCAACCGCGGCTGGCTGTTCACCGTGGCCCGGCGCCTGGTCATCGACGAGCGCCGCTCGGCGCGCGCCCGCCGCGAGAGCGTGCGCGCGGAGGTCCCCGACTCCTCCGTCGTCGACGAGTCCGAGCAGGTCCTGCAGCAGTGGGTCGTCGCCCAGGCCCTGACCCGGCTCTCGCCCGAGCACCGCGCGGTCCTGCGCGAGTGCTACTTCCGGGGACGCTCGGTCGCCGAGGCCTCCCGCGTGCTGGGCGTGCCGCCCGGCACGGTGAAGTCGCGCACCCACTACGCGCTGATGAACCTCAGACTGGCGCTGCAGGAGATGGGGGTGAGCCGCTGATGGGCAGCGGGCCGGGCGACGCGTTCGCCACGAGCGCCGGACCGTACGTGCTGGGGGCGCTGAGCCCCGCCGAGCGCGGGGAGTTCGAGGAGCACCTGGGCGCCTGCGCGTCCTGCCGGGCGGCCGTGGAGGAGCTGGCGGGGCTGCCGGGGCTGCTGTCGCGGGTGCCGGCGGACGTGGTCGCCGCCCTGGAGGAGGACGCCCCGGCGCCGCTGCCGCCGCGCGCGCCGGACACCCTGCTGCCGCGGCTGCTGCGCGAGGTGCGCGCCCGCCGCCGTCGCCGCCGCCTGGTGCTGGTCGGAGGGGCCGCCGCCGCGTGCCTGGCCGTCCTGGCCGGGGCCGCGGCCCTGGACGGCGGCGGACCCGTCCGCACCGCGCTGCCGGCCCCGTCCACGTCCCCGGCGCCGTCCTCCCCGGCCGGCGGGGCCGGTGCGGACGGCGGGGCGGGGCCGGTGCAGTCCATGGAGCCGCTGGTGCCGGTGCCGCTGACCGCCACCGCGCAGCTGACGCAGGTGGCCTGGGGCACCCGCGTGGACCTGGTGTGCGCCTACGCCTCCGACACCGCCGGCCGGCCCTACCCGTACGCGCTGGTCGTCAAGGACGCCCAGGGGCACGCCGAGCGGATCGGCACCTGGACGGCCGTGCCCGGTCGCGACGCGCGCCTGAGCGGTGCCACCTCGCTGACGCCCGAGCTCATCTCGGCCGTGGAGGTGCAGACCCTGGAGGGCACCGCGCTGCTGCGGCTGGACGAGCAGGACGTGCGCTCCTGAGCGCGAGCAGGTCGGCGGTCCGGCGGGGTCAGCCGGCGGGCAGCGGGGCGCCGCCACCGGCGGCGACCTCGTCGGCCACGCGCTGCACCATCGCCACGTACCAGTCGGCGTGGTTGTACCGGAACAGCGCACCGGCCTCCCCGGAGCGCCCCTGCCCGGCGCCGTTGGCGCACAGGTACCGCGCGGCGGTGAACACCGCGTCGGCCGGGTCCCACGCGTCGGTGTCGCCGTCGCCGTCGCCGTCGACCGCGTGGGCGGCGAACGTGGCGGGCATGAACTGCATCGGCCCGACCGCGCCGGCCGAGGAGGGCCCCACGTTGCGCCCGTGCCCGCTCTCGACCTGCCCGACCGCCTGCAGCAGCGCCGCGCGCATGCCCGGGCACGTCGCCGCGGCCCGCGCGTACAGGTCCGCGTACCCGGTGGGGGCGCTCGCGGCCCGCACGGTGGAGGTGGCGCGGGCGGCCTCGGCCGCGGCCGCCGCAGCGGCGGCGCGCGCGGCGGCCAGCGCCCGCTCGGCCTCCTCGGCGGCCCGCAGC